>JAYSXW010000047.1:0-2095 GCA_043716935.1 Pseudonocardia sp. | reverse complement strand
CATGCGGCGGTTTGAGACCACCCCCCGAAGGGCGGTCCCGGAGGGCCAAACCTCCATCTCTCGTACAGCATCGACTCAGATACTCCCCAACTACCCATGAGGGACCTTTCGTCGGTCGTGGCACAATAAATGGTCACCACTGAGTAGCGGCAGTTCGGTCCGGAGCTGGCGATGAGCGGGGCGACCAGGCCGTAGGTGGGGGTCCCACGCGGCGCGCTTGTCGCTCCGCCACTCCTGGGCGTGGACGAGCTCGTCGACGACGACCAGGGCCTCGGGCTGGTCATCAGCACCCGGTACTGCGGGGCAACCAGGTGGCGCCACCCGGGATGCGGGGCGTAGCGGCCGGCGTCGACACGGACCGCAGCGCGCCGGCGGCCGTACGCCGTCCCTCGCGCGCGACCGGGCCGCGGTCAGACGGCCCACCCAAGGCCGGCCCGTCGGGCGACCGTCGAGAGGGCGTGCAGCGCGGCCACGCGGCGGCCGAGAGCGCCGCTGCGGGCCGGACACCGTCGCGGTGGAGCCGCAGGTCCGACCGCCGTACCGATGGCTCGCTCGTACGCTCGCTCTGCACCGATGATTCGCTCATGCGACCCGCCCGGCCCGCAGGTCCGCCAACCACCGCTCGGCGTCGCGGAATCCGCCGTCGTCGCCCACCGGCACGACGGGGTCCTTCGTCCTGTCAATGCCGTCGCCGTCGCCGTGGCCGGCGCGGGGATAGGAGCCGAGGAAACGCACCCGGTCGCAGCGGCGGTGCAGGGCGGCCAGCGCCTCCCCCATCGCGGGCTCGGCGACATGGCCGGTGGCGTCGATGTGGAACCAGTACTCGGCGTGCCGTTGCTTGGTCGGACGGGACTCGATGCGGGTGAGGTCGATCCCACGCACGGCCAGCTCGGTGAGCAGGCCCAGCAGCGTTCCCGGACGGTTGGCGGTGGTGGCGGCGATGGTGGTGCGGTCGTGGCCGGTCGGCGCCGGCAGCCGGCCGGGGCGGGACACCAGCGCGAACCGGGTGACGGCGCCGGGGTTGTCGGCGATGTCGTCGGCGAGGGCGACCAGGCCGTGACACTCCCCCGCGCTCGGCGCCGCGACGGCGGCATCGAACTCCCCGCGGGCGACCTGTGCGGCCGCCTCAGCGGTGGATGTGCTCAGCAGCACCTGCGCGGCCGGGAGGTGGGCGGCGATCCAGCCGCGGGTCTGCGCGATGCCGTGGGTGTGGGAGGCGACGGTGGCGACGTCGGCGGCTGTGGTGCCGGGGCGAACGAGCAGCGCGAACCGCACCGGCAGCAGGGACTCCCGGACGATCACCAACGGTGGGTCGGCCACGAGCCCGTCCAGGACCGCGGGCACGGCACCCTCCACGGAGTTCTCGATCGGCACGCATCCGGCGTCGGCGCTGCCGTCCCGGACCGCGGCGAGCACCGCGGGGCTGCCGACGCACGGCACCAACTCGGCCTCCGACGCCTCCGGGAGCGTCCGAAGCGCCTGCTCGGTGAACGTGGCCTGGGGCCCGAGGAACGCGATACGGGGCACGGTGTCGGACCCTAGTGAGGCCCGGTCCGGCTCAGGACAGCAGGCCCAGCCCGGCCAGCTCGGCCGCGGATACCGGCTCGGGATCCGCCCCGCAGCGCGAGAGCAGCCCGCGCACGCCCAACACCTCCCGCTCGGACAGTTCACCGATCTCCCCGGCCAGTGCGCCACCGTCGGTGCTGCCCAGCGCGGCGGCCACGTCGCCGCCCGACAGCGCCCGTGACACCGCGACCAGCAGGTTCAGGATTCCGTGCTGGACCCCGGAACGGACGATCTCGCGCAGCCCGAGCGTCGTGAACCCGCGGCCGGCGGCGACGGCCACGCGGACGAACTCCTCGATGTCGGTCACGGTCGGCACGTCCGACGCGCGGGGTCCGCCGCAGCGCAGCTTGGGCGCGCAGCCGTGGTCGGCGACGCGGCGCACGGCGTCGAGCCAGGCGGTGTGGGCGGCGGGATCGGCGCCGAGCGGCCGGCGGGGTTCGACGACGGGTACGACGTCCTCGGGCACGAACTCCGACACCCGTTCGAGCCACACGTCGTCGACGTCGGGGGGCGCGGCCGTCTCGACGGT
>JAYSXW010000460.1:0-9480 GCA_043716935.1 Pseudonocardia sp. | reverse complement strand
GGACGAGGACGAGGACGAGGACATCGGGGCCCCGCGGGCGCTGCACAACGCCCACCGGTCCAGGCCGCGACCGCGGCGATGAACCAGATCCACTCCCTGTTGATCACCGCGCCCGTCGTGGGTGCGGGAGCAGTACCGCACGCTCAACAACGCCAACCTGCTCAATGCCCTGCCGCCAGCCGTCCCGACACCCGCCCGGGCACCGCTCGGATCGTGCTGGGGCACGCTGCAGATGCTGGCCCGACGCCACCAGTTCCTCACCGGCCAGGCCGCCGAGCCCCAAGACCGGCTCAAGGTCCTGGTCGCCGAGCCCAACCCGACCCGCGACTGGCTCAATACCGTTTGACACCGGATAGGAGCATCAATTCGGCGGGGTGCGGGCCCGCCCGGAAAGCGGCGGTCGTGGGCACGTACGTTCTGCGGTCGTGAGGTTCCGGGTCGCGTTCGTTCTGCTGAGTTGCCTGATGGCCGGCTGCGGCACCGACGACGCCGGTCACGTCGAGGCCGCGTTCCGCGGCTACCACACCGCGCTGCTGGCGCGCGACTTCCCGGCCGCCTGCGCCGCCACCGCCCCGGACTCCACCGCCAAGCTGGTCGCGGCCGTCGCTCGCCAGGGCATCACGGCCACCACCTGCGAGGACGCCCTCGCCGCGATCTTCGCCGAGCCCGGCCCGGCCGCCACCGCCGACGGGGTCGCCCGTAGCGTGACGGTCCAGCGGGTCACCGTCGACGGCGACTCGGCCACCCTGGCCTGGTCGGCGACGCTGGACGGCGAGAACCGACCCTCCACCAGCACCCTGCGCCGCCGCGACGGCCGCTGGCAGCTCGTCACCGGGTAGCGGCGGGGGCGCCGCGGCCCGACCGTTAGCATTGCGCCCTGTGCCCGAACCGTTCCCGACCGAACCGGACGCCGCCACGGCCGTCGTCGACCCCGCTCCCGGTGCGCTGCGCTCGCGCGGCGGACCGTTCCGCTCGGGTGACCGGGTGCAGCTGACCGACCCCAAGGGCCGGCACTACACGGTGACGCTGCAGGCCGGCGCGGAGTACCACACCCATCGCGGCGGCCTGCGCCACGACGACCTGATCGGCCGGCCGGAGGGCAGCCTCGTGGTGGCACCGGTGGGCACCCCCTACCTCGCGCTGCGTCCCCGGCTGGCCGACTACGTGCTGTCGATG
The DNA here is from genome assembly GCA_043716935.1 of Pseudonocardia sp. Classification (GTDB taxonomy): domain Bacteria; phylum Actinomycetota; class Actinomycetes; order Mycobacteriales; family Pseudonocardiaceae; genus Pseudonocardia. Next base: position 8,304 of record JAYSXW010000460.1, on the reverse strand, counting down.
CCCCGTGGCGCGCAGGTGATCTACCCGAAGGACGCCGCGCAGATCCTGATGTGGGGCGACGTGTTCCCGGGGGCCCGGGTCCTGGAGGCGGGTGCCGGTTCCGGGGCGCTGACGTGTTCGCTGCTGCAGGCCGTCGGGCCGACGGGGTCGGTGCTGTCCTACGAGATCCGCGACGACCACGCCGAGTACGCGGTCCGCAACGTCGAGACGTTCTTCGGCGGCCCACCACCCAACTGGACCTTGAAAGTCGCTGGTCTTCATACTCACGACGACGACGCCGAGAGGGTCGACCGGGCCGTACTGGACATGCTGGCGCCCTGGGAACAGCTCGACACGGTGGCCCGCGCGCTCATTCCAGGTGGCGTCATCGTGGGCTACGTAGCCACCACCACGCAGCTCTCGCGGCTCGTCGAGGACCTGCGCGAGCAGCAGTGCTGGACCGAGCCCGACGCATGGGAATGCCTGGTCAGGCCCTGGCACGTGGTCGGTCTCGCGGTGCGGCCCGACCATCGCATGCAGGGTCATACAGCGTTCCTGGTGACGGCCCGCCGCCTCGCCGAGGGTGTCTCCCCGCCCCGGCCGCAGCGGCGTCCGACGAGCCGGTAGGCGCGGGGCGCGCCGAATCTTCGGGCGGTCCAGCGGATGAACGGTATCGTCTCTCCCGGAAAGGATCGGGTGACGTCAAGGTGCCGTCCGGCTGAGTGAGGGATCACCGATTCGCCGCACCGCAGGTGACGTCGCAGCCAGGTACCGTAGAGCATCGGAACACGGAGGGAGGATGCCGTGAACCCCTATGACGGGACCGGCAGACGCGATTCTGGTGGTAGCGAGCCAGGTGGCGGTGCGGAACTCAGCTCCACGGAGGCCGCCGCGCAGATCCGCTTCCTGGAGGAAGAGGTCGCGCTCCTGCGCCGCAAGCTCACGGAGTCCCCACGACACGCGCGGGTGTTGGAACAGCGGCTCGCCGAGTCGGCGAGCCGGCTGGCTCAGCTCTCCGCCCGCAACGAGAAGCTCACCGAGACGCTCAAGGAGGCCCGCGGTCAGCTGATCGCACTACGCGAGGAGGTCGACCGGCTCGCGCAGCCGCCCAGCGGCTACGGCGTGTTCCTGGCGCGCTTCCCCGACGAGACGGTGGACGTGTTCACCTCGGGCCGCCGGATGCGCGTGGCGGTCTCGCCCGCCGTGGAGACCGAGGGTCTGCGGAGCGGTCAGACCGTGCGGCTCAACGAGGCGCTCACCGTCGTCGAGGCGGGCGACTGGGAGCGCGTCGGCGAGGTGTGCGGCCTACGTGAGGTGCTGTCCGAGCCCACCCCGGACGGCCTCGCCGGCCGCGGGCTGGTGGTGGGGCACGCCGACGAGGAGCGGGTGGTGTGGCTCGCCGCGCCGCTGTTCCACGCCGAGGACGATGTCGACGGCGTCAAGCTCAAGCCGGGCGACTCGCTGCTCGTGGACACCAAGGCCGGCTACGCCTACGAGCGGGTGCCCAAGGCCGAGGTCGAGGATCTCGTGCTGGAGGAGGTGCCCAACATCTCCTACGAGGACATCGGTGGGCTGACCCGGCAGATCGAGCAGATCCGCGACGCGGTGGAGCTGCCGTTCCTGCACGCGGAACTGTTCCGAGAGTACGAGCTGCGCCCACCCAAGGGCGTGCTGCTCTACGGTCCCCCCGGTTGCGGGAAGACGCTCATCGCCAAGGCGGTGGCCAACTCCCTGGCCAAGAAGATCGCGGCCGTCCGGGGCGACGACCCCAAGGAGGGCCGGGCGTTCTTCCTGAACATCAAGGGCCCGGAGCTGCTCAACAAGTTCGTCGGCGAGACCGAGCGGCACATCCGGTTGATCTTCCAGCGAGCGCGGGAGAAGGCCAGCGCCGGCACCCCCGTGATCGTCTTCTTCGACGAGATGGACTCGATCTTCCGTACCCGCGGCTCGGGCGTGTCCTCGGACGTGGAGACCACGATCGTGCCCCAGCTCCTCGCCGAGATCGACGGAGTCGAGGGCCTGGAGAACGTCATCGTGATCGGTGCGTCCAACCGCGAGGACATGATCGACCCCGCGATCCTGCGGCCGGGCCGGCTCGACGTCAAGATCAAGATTGAGCGACCGGACGCCGAGGCGGCACAGGACATCTTCTCCAAGTACCTCACCGACACGCTGCCGATCCACGTCGACGACATCGCTGAGTTCGGCGGCAACCGCAAGGCGTGCGTCGACGCCATGATCCAGCGGATCGTCGAGCGGATGTACGACGAGACGGAGGAGAACCGGTTCCTCGAGGTCACCTACGCCAACGGTGACAAGGAGATCCTGTACTTCAAGGACTTCAACTCCGGCGCGATGATCCAGAACATCGTGGACCGGTCCAAGAAGTCGGCGATCAAGGCGGTGCTCGAGTCGGGCCAGCCCGGCCTGCGGGTGCAGCACCTGCTCGACGCCATCGTCGACGAGTTCGCCGAGAACGAGGACCTGCCCAACACCACCAACCCCGACGACTGGGCGCGCATCTCCGGCAAGAAGGGAGAGCGGATCGTCTACATCCGCACCCTGGTCACCGGCAAGAACGCCGAGACCGGCCGCGCGATCGACACGGCCAGCAACACCGGCCAGTACCTCTAGCCCACCTCGACGGGCCCGTTCGCGCACCGTGCGTGGCCGGGCCCGTCTACGTCTGTCCGATCCGTTCACGACACCCGGAGGCGGCGGGCCCTACGGTGCCGCCATGACGATCGACGCACAGGTGGACGTGATCGGCATCGTGGTGACCGACATGAGCAGGGCTCTGGCGTTCTACCGCCTGCTGGGACTCGACATCCCGCCGGACGCCGACGGGGAGCCGCACGTCGAGGTGACGCTGCGCGGCGGGCTGCGGCTGGCGTTCGACACCGAGGACACGATCCGGTCCTTCCACCCGGCGTGGCGGCCCGGCACCGGCGGTCGGGCCTCGCTGGCGTTCCTGCTGCCCGATCCGGCGGCCGTGGACGACGCCTGGGCGGTGCTCGTCGGCGCGGGACACCACGGTGAGCTGGAGCCGTTCGACGCGTTCTGGGGCCAGCGCTACGCCGTGCTCCACGACCCGGACGGGACCGGCGTCGACCTGTTCGCTCCACTGCCGAGCTGACCGGGGGCCACCCCGGCCAGGGCCCGGACCTCGCGGGACAGGTGCGGCTGGTCGGCGTAACCGGCCATCGGTGCGGCCTGCGCGGGGGCCACGCCCTGGTGGAGCAGCGCCGCCGCGACCCGGGCCGCGCCGGCAGCCGACCGGGCCCGAACCGCAGCCCGGCCGACGTGACGCCGGGCTCGCGCCGCGCCGGGTGCGGCCCGGTGTCCGGACCGGCGAGGAGGTGCGCGCGCTGCTGTTCGACCGGCTCACCGGTGAGCAGCAGGCAGCGCTGCGAGAGACCAGCGAGATCCTCGCCGACCAACCCTGCGGCCCGAGCCGGTCGTGGGCCGGCGCCGGGCGCGATCGTCCGTGCTCGCCGGCCGACGACGGCGGTTAGGCTCAGGTCCATGACTGCGCGCCGGATCATGGGCACCGAGATCGAGTACGGCATCTCGGTCCCGGGCGACCCCACCGCCAACCCGGTGATCACCTCCACCCAGGTCGTGCTGGCCTACGCCGCCGCGGCCGACATCCCTCGGGCGCGCCGGGCCCGCTGGGACTACGAGGTGGAGTCGCCGCTGCGCGACGCCCGGGGGTTCGACCTCTCGGCCCCCACCCTGCACAACACCGGCGACTCCGAGCTCGATGACCTCGGCGCCGCCAACGTCATCCTCACCAACGGCGCCCGGCTCTACGTCGACCACGCCCATCCCGAGTTCTCCAGCCCGGAGGTCACCACCCCGCGCGACGCCGTGATCTGGGACAAGGCGGGGGAGCGGGTGATGGAGGAGGCGGCGATGCGGGCGGCCACCGTGCCCGGCGCGCCGCGCATCCAGCTCTACAAGAACAACGTCGACGGCAAGGGCGCCAGCTACGGCAGCCACGAGAACTACCTGATGGCCCGCCAGACGACGTTCCCGGCCATCGTCGCCGGGCTGACGCCGTTCTTCGTGACCCGTCAGGTGGTGTGCGGCGCCGGCCGGGTCGGGCGCGGAGCGTCGGGCGACGAGTCGGGCTACCAGCTCTCCCAGCGTGCCGACTACATCGAGGTCGAGGTCGGCCTGGAGACCACGCTCAAGCGCGGCATCATCAACACGCGCGACGAGCCGCACGCCGACGCCGACAAGTACCGCCGCCTGCACGTCATCATCGGTGACGCGAACATGAGCGAGTACTCCACGCTGCTCAAGGTCGGCACGGCGGCGCTGGTGCTCGACATGATCGAGGCCGGGGTCCGGTTCGACGAGCTGCGTCTCACCGAGCCCGTCCGCTCGGTGCACCGGATCAGCCACGACCCGTCGCTGACGCTGACGGTCGACCTGGCCGACGGCCGCAAGATGACCGGCCTCGACGTGCAGCAGGCCTACTTAGAGAAGGCGCGCAAGCACGTGGAGAGCACGATGGGCGCCGACGTCGACGACGCCACCGCCGAGGTGCTGCAGATCTGGGGCGAGGTGCTCGACGACCTGGCGCGGGACCCGATGAGCACCGCCGACCGCCTCGACTGGACGGCCAAGCTCCGCCTGCTGGAGGGCTACCGCGAGCGCGACGGCCTCGCCTGGGACGCGCCGCGGCTGCACCTGGTGGACCTGCAGTACGCCGACGTCCGCATGGCGAAGGGCCTCTACAACCGGCTCGCGACGCGGGGATCGATCAAGCGGCTGGTCACCGAGGAGCAGGTGACCATCGCGATGCGCACCCCGCCGGAGGACACCCGCGCCTACTTCCGCGGCCGCTGCCTGGAGCGCTACCCCTCGGAGGTGGCGGCAGCGTCGTGGGACTCGGTGATCTTCGACCTCGGGCGTGAGTCTCTCGTCCGGATCCCGACCCTGGAGCCGCTGAAGGGGACCAAGCGGCTCGTGGGGGAGCTGCTGGACAGTTCCCGCACCGCCGAGGAGCTGGTGGAGGCCCTGACGCGCGGTTGACCCACGATCGTCGGCGGGCGGGCGTTCGAGGTCATCACCGTGTGAGTGTCGGACGAACCGACGGCGAAGATCGATGTCCACCCGCGCGACGCGCGCACCCGCACGCGCTCACAGGCGGGCGTGTCGTGGATCGGCTGGGTAGTGTTCGATTACCGGACCCCGGGACGCCGCACGGTGGACGTGTGGCGCCGGGCCCGGGCGCGAGGAGGAGACAGCCATGTCGCAGGAGCAGACCAAGCGTCAGGGCGGTGGCGGGGGCGACGACGACGAGGGCGGCGACGCCGCGGCGGCGGGCCAGGAGCGTCGTGAGAAGCTCGGTGAGGACGTCGACACGATCCTCGACGAGATCGACGACGTACTCGAGGAGAACGCCGAGGACTTCGTCCGGGCCTACGTCCAGAAGGGCGGCCAGTAACCTGCCGGCACCGCTGCCGCCGGAGTACGACCCGCACGCGCACCAGCCCGCACGAGGAGAGGCACGCACCTGATCATGGAGCCCCGGCAGCCGGCCCGCCCGGGCGGTCTGGACGCGTACCTCGCGCCCGGGCCGTCATCGTTCATCGACCTCGTCGCGGCCACCGCGCCGCACCTGCTGCCCGGGCGCGTACCCGCGGGCGCTCCCGCCACCGGCGCCGCCGGGCTGGACGTCCCGCACGGCACCACGATCGTCGCACTGGTCTTCGCCGAGGGTGTGGTGATCGCCGGAGACCGGCGCGCGACGTCGGGCAACGTCATCGCCCAACGCGACATCGAGAAGGTGTTCATCACCGACTCGCACTCGGCCGTCGGCATCGCCGGCGCGGCCGGTATCGCGCTGCAGATGGTGCGGCTCTACACGGTGGAGCTGGAGCACTACGAGAAGATCGAGGGCGTGTCGCTCTCGCTCGATGGCAAGGCCAGCAAGCTCGCCTCCATGGTGGCGGGCAACCTCGGCGCGGCGATGCAGGGCTTCGTGGTCGTGCCGCTGTTCGTCGGCTACGACGTCGACGCCGAGCCGACGAAGGCCGGCCGCATCGTCACCTACGACGCCACCGGTGGCCGTTACGACGAGTGGCTCGGCTACCACTCCGTCGGCTCGGGTTCGGTGTTCGCCAAGTCCGCACTGAAGAAGCGCCACAGCGTCGACGCCGACCTCGCCACGACCGTGCGCAATGCCGTCGAGGCGCTCTACGACGCCGCCGACGACGACTCCGCGACCGGTGGGCCGGACCTGACGCGCCGGATCTACCCCGTGGTCGTGTCCATCACCGGAGCCGAGGGCGCCGTTCGCCGCTCCGAGGAGGAGATCGGGGCCGTCGTCCGCGAGGTCGTGACCGGCCGCACCGAGAACCCCGGAGGATGACGGTCGTGCTCCCCGCCCCCGCACCTGATCAGGAGTCCCTCACGTGACGATGCCGTTCTACTCGTCGGTCGACCAGCTGCTGCGCGACCGTTCCGAGCTGGCGCGCAAAGGCATCTCACGCGGCCGCAGCGTCGTCGTGCTCAGCTACACCGGCGGCGTGCTGTTCGTCGCGGAGAACCGTGGCACGTCGCTGCGCAAGGTCTCGGAGATCTACGACCGCATCGGCTTCGCCGCGGTCGGGCGCTACAACGAGTTCGAGACACTGCGCAACCTCGGCATCCGGATGGCCGACGTCCGCGGCTACTCCTACGACCGCCGCGACGTGACCGGTCGGATGCTCGCCAACATGTACGCCCAGGTGCTCGGCACCACTTTCGTCGAGCAGCAGAAGCCCTACGAGGTGGAGCTGTGCCTCGCTGCGGTGGGCTCCTCGGCCGACGCCGACCAGCTCTACCGCGTCACCTACGACGGCTCCATCACCGACGAACCACAGTTCGTCGTCATGGGCGGCACCACCGAGCCAATCAGCGCCAAGCTCAAGGACACCTACCGGGTGGGGCTGGATCTCGGCGACGCCGTCTGCGTGGCCGTCGCGGCTCTGCAGGCCACCGCCACCCCTACGGGCAGCACCACGTCCAGCGGCAACGGCGCGACGCAGGCCTCACGGGTGCTCGGGGCGAGCGCGTTGGAGGTGGCCGTGCTCGATCGCACTCGTCCCCGCCGCACGTTCCGCCGCGTCACCGGCCCGATCCTGCGGGAGCTGCTGCCCGAGGAGAACCGCGCCGTCGACGACCCGGCTCCCTCGGCCGAGCCCACCGGGGGCGACGACACCCCGGCCGGCGGCGGCGCCGAGGGCGTGTAGCGGGTCGGCCGCCCGTCGCGGTCGAACGGATCTGCCGGCGCCAGACCCTGGCCGGTACTCGTCGAGGCCAGCCCGAAGGACCGGATCTGGGGCATCGGGCCCGCCGCCGACGACCCCGACGCGGGGCGCCCGAGCCGATGGCGGGACACCAGCCTGCTGGGTTTCGCACCGATGCGGGTCCGGTCGGAACTCAGCCGCGGTGGAAGCTCGACCTCACTGCGACGATCCGACACCGGCCTGGGGGTCAGCCGACGAACGGGCGGTGGCGGCCCGTCCAGTTGTCCTCGTGGCGCCGGTACACCGGCACCGGGGACGGGCCCACGCGGAAGGTGAACCGGCCCCCCCGTTCCACCACTTCGCCGTCCGCGGCGAGCATGCCCGGCACGGCCAGCTCCACGTCGAGCTCGGTCACCTCCCGCTGCCCGTAGACGGTGCTGTGGCCCAGCGCGCCGGTGAGCAACCCGAGCACCGCGCGCAGCCGGGAGAAGCGGACGTCGGCCCGCAGCCAGCGGACGTCGAGCAGGCCGGTGTCCAGCGACGGGCGCCACGCCGGCACCATTCCACGCGGGTGGTACGGCCCGTTGCCGACGAACAGGAACCACACCGACGTCCAGCGCCCGTCGATCCGGATCGCGACGGGCTGGGCCCGGCGCAGCACCACCACCAGGGCCGCGGCGAACGCGGGCCACTTGCCGAAGCGGGGCTGCCAACGCTCGCGCAGCCGGACGAGATCGGGGTAGGAGCCCAGACTCGCGGTGTTGATGAAGCACCGGAGGCGGACGACGTCATCGGTGGCCCGGCCGCCGTCCGTGGCGCCGTGCACGTCGACCAACCCCAGGTCGACGGCCACCGCCTCACCCGCACCCGTGGCGTCGACGGCTTCCTGAAGATCGTAGACGCCGACGTCACGGGCGAAATGGTTGAGCGTGCCGGTCGGCACGACCACCATCGGCAGGTTCCGGCGCGCGGCGACCGTCGCGACGGCGGCTACCGAGCCGTCCCCGCCGGCGACGCCCAGCGCGCGGACCGCGGCGCCACGCTCGGTGAGGGCGGCGTCCAGCTGCTCGACGAGGTCGCG
>JAYSXW010000459.1:0-1032 GCA_043716935.1 Pseudonocardia sp. | reverse complement strand
CCGGCAACCGTGGGAACGAGGACGAGGGCGACCAGTGCGAACGGCACCCACCCGGTCGACCGGGTCGGCGTGTGGGTCGTCACGCGGCACCGGCCGGGTCGAGCTGCGGGGTGTTGGGTACGGGCCGGACGGCAACAGGGCGCTGGTCGCGCCACAGCGAGTACCCGAGACCGATCATGGCGATGGCGACGGGAACGGCGAACAGCCGGAAGTTGATCTGCGGCAGCACGGGGATCAAGAGGGATGCGACGGTGCCGACGGCGAGGAGCACCGCAGCCCACCGGGAGAGGATGTCGGCCCGGAAGAGGGCTATGCCGAACAGGAGGCCGCCACCGATGAAGGTGACTCCCGAGAGCAGGAAGATCGTTTTCAGCAGGCCGATGTCGCCGGTCGCGGTGCCGCCGATCGCCGTGGTGAGGACGTCGTCGACGTAGCCGGGCTGGCTGTTCGCGAGGGAGGGGAGGACGGCGACCCCGATGAGCTCGACGCCGAGCATGAGCAGGTAGCCGGCGCCGAACACCAGGTAGCCGAGCAGCCCGAGCACCCCGGTCTGGCTCACCTGGCGCAGGTACATGCCGGTGATGCCGGCGAGCGACAGGACGGCCATCACCACCTTGGCCGTCTGGCGGATCGTGTAGTCGGTCGTGGTGACGAAGACGGCGTCCAGGTGAGGGTGGTCGATCTGGACGGCGATGAACAGCAGGCCGGCTGCGACGGCGGCCAGGCCGGCCGCGCGGGTCAGCTTCGTGGTGGTGATGGTCATGTCGGGGCTCCCTCGTTCGGTGATGACCTGAACGTAGGAACCAAGGGGTGAGCCGGCGTCACCACACGATGTGACGGGCTGGGTGAGATCGCCCGGCTACAGCAGGCCGCGTTCGCGCGCCTTGCGGACCGCCGCCCGGCGGTTGGTGACGTCGAGCTTGGTGAAGATGTGCTTGGTGTGGGTGCGCAGCGTGTTGTGCGAGACGAACAGCTCGCGGGCGATCTGCGGTCCGGTCAGCTCGCTGTCGAGCAGCCTCAGCACCTGCACTT
>JAYSXW010000458.1:0-9501 GCA_043716935.1 Pseudonocardia sp. | reverse complement strand
AAGCGGACGTGCGGCGGATCGTCTACCTCGGCGGGCTCGGCGACGACGCCGACGACCTGTCCGCGCACCTGCGCAGCCGCCGCGAGGTGGAGAAGCTGCTCGGCTCGGCCGGGGTCCCGGTCACGACGCTGCGGGCGGGCATCGTCGTCGGGCACGGCGGGATCTCCTGGGAGATGACCCGCCAGCTCGTCGAACACCTGCCGGCGATGATCACCCCCCGTTGGGTGCGCACCCGCACCCAACCCATCGCGGTCGCCGACGTCGTGCGCTACCTCGTGGGGATCCTGGAGGTCCCCGAGGCCGCGGGGCGCGCATTCGACATCGGCGGACCGGACGTCCTGGAGTACGTCGAGATGATGCGCCGGGTCGCAGCGATCGAGGGCCGTACGATGATCGTCGTGCCGGTGCCGCTGCTTACCCCGAGGCTGTCGTCGCGATGGCTCTCCCTGGTCACCGACGTCGATGTGCAGACCGGGCGGTCGCTGATCGACTCGATGAGCAACGAGGTGATCGTGCGCGATGACGCCATCCGCGCCCTGGTTCCGTTCGAGCCCATGAGCTACGACGACGCGGTGCTGTGCGCGCTGGGCGAGCGAGCGCGGGCCGCACGCCGCGAGGCCGTGTCGCGGTGAGGCGCTCGGCCGGCCAGGTGCTCGACCGTGTCGCGGGTCTGCTGCCACCGTGGCTGGCGGAGAAGGTGCCGCGCGACCACCGCGAGTCCGATGCCGCGTTCCACCACCGCCGTCGGGTCGTCGCGGCGACGTCCTTGGCCGGGGCCGGCCTGCTCGGCGCGTCGCTGTCCACGAAACCGGACTCCGGCGCGTTCTACGGGCTCACGCTCGGCACCGCGGCCACCTGGGTGGTCGGGGGTCTCGCGTCGGGCCCGCTGCACCTGGGCTGGATGCAGCGCGGCAACGACCTGCGCCGGCCGGTGCTCACCCCCGTGCTGCTGGGCGTCGGCATGTTCGGCGTGTTCTACGGCGCGGCGCTGGTGGCGCGTCGCATTCCGGTGCTGGAACGCGCGATCGCCTCGGTGCTGCAGTACGCCGACGAGGGTTCCACCCGGCTGGTGCTGGTCACGACGCTGGCCAACGGGGCGGCCGAGGAGGTGTTCTTCCGGGGCGCCCTGTTCGCCGCGATCGGGGTGAAGCGCCCGGTCGTCACGTCGACCGGGGTGTACATGCTGGCCACGGTGGCCACCCGCAACCCGGCCCTCGTCCTGGCCTCCGGGGTGATGGGCGTGGTGTTCGGGCTGCAACGCCGGTCCTCGGGCGGCATCCAGGCGTCCACGCTCACCCACCTGACGTGGTCGTCGCTGATGCTGCGCTATCTGCCACCGCTGTTCCGCCGCGACGGCGTGTCAACGAAGGCGGTCAGAGCGGCGAGGAGCCGGTCGACGTCGGAGTCGTCGACATAGGGTGCGAAGCCGATCCGCAGCGCGCCGGTGTCGCCCAGGCCCAGCCGACGGGAGGCCTCCAGGGCGTAGAACGAGCCGGCCGGGGCGTGCACACCGTGGTCGGAGAGGAACGCGTAGGCCTCCGCGGCGTCGCGATCGGCGAACGAGACCAGCAGCGTGGGCGTGCGGTGCGCCGCCCGGGAGTGCAACGTGACGCCCGGTAGCGTGGCCAGACCCTCCTCGGTCCGCACCCGCAACCGCTCCTCGTGCCCCTCCACCACCCCCATCGCCTCGACCACCCGCATCCGGCGGTCGCCCACCTGCGGGCCGAGTGTGGCGAGGAAGTCGATTGCGGCCGTGGTGCCGGCGAGCAGCTCGTAGGGCAGCGTGCCCAGCTCGAATCGTTCGGGCACCGCGTCGGACGAGGGCAGCAGCTTCTGCGGGTGCAGCCCCTCCAGCAGTGCCGGAGCGGCGGCGAGCACGCCACAGTGCGGGCCGAGGAACTTGTACGGCGAGCACACGAACAGGTCCGCGCCCAGGGCGTCGAGGTGGACGGGCGCGTGCGCGGTGTAGTGCACCCCGTCGACGTAGGCCAGGGCGCCGACCTCGTGGGCCAGGTCGGTGATCGCCCGCACCGGCGGGCGCGTGCCGATCAGGTTCGACGCGGCCGTCACGGCCACCAGCCGCGTGTGGGGCGAGAGCACGGCGGCAATGTCGTCCTCGGTGAGCTCGGCGGTCGCGGGGTCGAAATCGGCCCACCGCACCGTCGCCCCGACGGCCTCAGCGGCCTGGCACCACGGCCGGATGTTGGCGTCGTGGTCGAGCCGGGTGACCACCACCTCGTCGCCCGGACCCCAACCGGCTGCGAGCGTGCGCGCCATGTCGTAGGTCAGCTGGGTCATGCTGCGGCCGAACACGACACCAAGCGCCTCGGCGCCGAGCAGGTCGGCCACCGCCGCGCGGGCGGACACGACGACGTCGTCGGCGAGCCGCTCCGACGCCGTCACGCGGCCGCGGTTGGCCAGCGGCGCGAGCAGTGTCCGGGCCACCGCGTCCGCGACGACGTCGGGCACCTGCGAGCCGCCGGGTCCGTCGAAGTGGGCGTAACCGGCCCCGAGTGCGGGGAAGTGAGCACGCAGCGCCTGCACGTCGAAGCCCATGGGGGCAGCTTCGCACGCCTTGCGCCGGTCCGGGCCTACCAGGCGGCGGCGTCGGGGTTGTCGGGTCCCGGGGCCCGGTGACGGCCCTGGCGCAGGCCGCGCTGATAGGTGCTGAGCCGGTCCCGCACGCGGTCGGGCACCCGCTCGGCCGGGGGCTCGTCGGGTTTGCGCTGTTCGCCCCGGCGTCGCGACGGCGGCACCAGCTGATCACCGGGACGACGCCGCGGCAACCCGCTGGCGGTGGACGGCAGCGGGTCGGGTCGGGCCGCCCGTGCTGCGGCCGCCCGCCACTCGTCGTCGTTGGGGGTGTCCCAGTCGAGTGGACCCGAGTCGAGCGGACCCCGGCCCGTTCCGAACGCGCTCGGATCCATCGTGGACGACGGGTCGAGCGGGTCGGGGCGTGCGGACGGACGCGGATCTACCGTGTCCTCGCGGAACCACGCCGAGGCGATCGCCTCGAAGATAGGCGTCGAGGACTGGTCGTGCGACGGCGGCAGAGGCAGGTCCACCAGGGGCCCGAACAGCTCGTCCACCTGAGACGATGCCGAGGGCTTCAAGGTCGGCCCCGGGGACGGGCCGAGCAGCGCCGACGGGGGGATGGTGTAGCCGTTGCCGCCACCATTGCCTGCGCCGTTGCCCACACCGTTGCCGTAGTGCGGCGCGTGGTAGGGGTCGACCAGCGGGCCGAGGAGGGCGCTCGACCACGCCGGCTCCTCGACGACGACGACCGCGGACGGGCACCTCAACGTAATCAGCGGCCCGGACACGCGCGCCTCGTGACGCAGCTCCAGCCCCGATCGGGACCGCCGGGCGAGGTGCTCGGCGACGACGAGCCGCAGCCCGGCCGGGCCGCGGGGATCGGAGCGGCGGTCGTCGACCGCGACCTCGACGACGAGCGCGTCGACGGCGTCGAGCCGGGCCGCGACCTCCAGCCGGGCCCCGGGGTGTGCGGCAGCGACCTGCTCCACGACCTCGGCCAGCACGTGCAGGAGTTCCAGCGACGCGGCCGGCTCGATCACCGCCGTAGGAGCGGGCCGGACGTCGATCCGGGTGCCGGTGGCCGCGCCGACGTCGTCGAGCACGTCGGCGACCCGGCGCGGGGCGCCGGGCAGCGAGCCGGGATCGGCGCCGAACAACAGCAGCAGGCTCTCGGTGTCGCGCCGCATCTGCCGGGCGGTGGCGTGCAGGTCCGGATCAGCGTTCCGGTCGGAACGGAGTCGGTCGAGAGCATAGTCGAGGCGGGCCTGCAGGCGACGCGCCACATCGGCTGCGGCGTCATCGTAGGAGACGAGGCTGTCCATCAGCGAAGGTTCGTCGGACCTCATTCCGTCACCCACCACCCGGTCCTCCCGACGAGTTTGCGCCCGCTGCCGTCCTCATCGCCCGCCGCCTCGTCCGACGTACGGTGCTCCCACCTGCTGTTCGGCACGTTACCCGGCGCCCGGGTCGGTCCTCCAGGCTCGGGGCCGACTGCGCTCAGGGCACGGCTGGGTGCGACGGGCGGCGGCTCCTACTCGAACGGCGAGGTGTCGCCGGCGCCTCGGCGCACGATGTCGGGCTCGCCCTGTGAGAAGTCGACGACCGTAGTGGGTTCGGTCCCGCACTCGCCGGAGTCGATGACCGCGTCGACCTCGTGATCGAGGCGCTCCTTGATCTCCCAGCCCTGCGTCATCGGCTCCTGCTGGTCGGGCAGCAGCAGCGTCGAGGACAGCAGCGGCTCCCCCAGCTCGGCCACGAGCGCCTGCGCCACGATGTGGGAGGTGATCCGCACCCCGACCGTCTTCTTCTTCGCGTGCAGCAGGCGGCGCGGCACCTCCTTGGTGGCCGGCAGGATGAACGTGTACTGCCCCGGCGTGGCCGCCTTCACCGCGCGGAACACGGTGTTGCTCACCTGCACGAACTGGCCCAGCTGGGCGAAGTCGCGGCACACGAGCGTGAAGTGGTGGCCGTCGTCGAGCCGACGGATCTCGCGGATCCGGTCGATCCCGTCGCGGTCCCCGAGCTGGCACCCCAGGGCGAAGCACGAGTCCGTGGGGTACGCGATCAGCCCGCCGCCGCGGACGAGGTCCACGATCTGCGTGATCACCCGCTGCTGCGGGTCCACCGGATGTACGTCGAAGTACCGCGCCATGGACGGAGCCTAGGCGGCCGCGGCCCCGGCGCCATCCCCGACACGGGGGGTCGCACAGGCGCGGGGGTGGTCAGCAGGCCGGACGTCGTCGCCGTACCGTGACCCGCGTGGAGGAGGACGACGGGCCGGTGCTCGACGAGACGTCCCTCGACCGGTCGGGCTCGTGCGAAGGGCGACGAAGTACCTACCGGTTCACGGGCGGCCCGCTCGACGGCCGGGTGCAGACCCGCGCGGCCACCGACCCGGCCCCGCCAACGGTGCGCTACGTGCGCCTGCACGAGGGGCCGAAGGTCGTCCACCACTACGACCTGCACGCGGACCGGCCCGGCGGGCTCGCCCCGAGCGGCGAGTACCGGTGCCGGCCGGAGCACGACTGAGGGCATCGCCGCCCCCGCCGCGGTGTCGCCCGCAGGCTCGAGCCGCACGATCGCGGCCCGATTCAGCCCGTGCGCACCTGGCCCCGGAGCCGCCCGACGAGCCGGCAGGCCAGATAGCAGAGGAACGCGATCGTGGCGACATAGCCGGAGATCGGCAGGCCCGGGGCGAGGGAGAGCACCGTGCCGCCGAGCAGGGCCAGCTCGGCGAACAGGATCGACAGCACGGTCGCGGCGGCGGGGTTCGCGGTGACTCGGGCCGCGGCCGCCCCGGGGATCACCGAGACCGCCAGTACCAGGATCGCCCCGACGACCGGCACCGCGATGGCCGTGGTCAGCGCGATCAGCACAGCGAACAGCAGCGACAGCAGCCGCGTCGGCACCCCGCGGGCCACGGCGACGTCCGGGTCGGTACTGGCGAACAGCAGCGGGCGGTAGACCACGGCCAGTGTGCCGAGAACGATCACGGCGACGACCCCCAGCACCAGCAGGTTCGACGAGTCGACCGACACGATCGATCCCGTCAACAACCCGAACTTGTTGGCGGCCCGCCCCTCGTAGAGCGCCACGAGCAGGACGCCGAGGCCCAACCCGAAGGCCAGGACGACGCCGATGACCGAGTCGCGCTCGCGTTGTCGTAGTCCCAGCAGGCCGAACACCAGGCCGGCGGCGACGGCACCCGCCACCGCGCCGATGCTGACGCTGGTCCCGAGCAGCAGTGCCGCCGCCCCGCCGGTGAATGCGAGCTCGGCGGTGCCGTGCACGGCGAAGGCCATCCCGCGCGCCACGATCAGCGGGGCGAGCACCCCCGCGACCACGCCCAACACCGCCGATGCGATCAGTGCGTTCTGCACGAACGGCAGGGCGAGCAGGTCGCCGATCCCCTCCATGCTGAACAGGCGGGACAGGAACTCGGTCATCGGATGCTCTCGGGTCGTGCGGGGAGATGCCCACAGTGCTGGTCGGCGCCGGACGAGGAGTCCGCGCCCACGACCACCAGCCGGCCCCGGACCCGAAGGACGTCCACGTCGGTGCGGTACAGCTCCGAGAGCGACTCCGAGGTCATCACCTCATCCGGTGTCCCGATCCGGAAGCGCCCCTCGACCAGGTAGAGGACGCGGTCGACCAGCGGGAGCACCGGGTTGATCTCGTGGGTCACGAACAGCACCGAGGTGCCCGCGGTGCGTCGCCGGTGCTCGATCAGCGACGTGACGACCCGCTGGTGGGCGAGGTCGAGCGAGAGCAGCGGCTCGTCGCACAGCAGCACCGACGGGTCACCGACGAGCGCCTGGGCCACCCGGAGACGCTGCTGCTCCCCGCCCGAGAGCCGCCCGACCGGGGCGTGGGCGTAGTGGCCGGCCCCGACGGATTCCAGTGCCGCCGCCACCCGCTCGCGACGCCGGCCGCGCCCGCGCAGGCCGATACCGAGCCGGTGACCGTCGAGGCCGAGCCCGACGAGGTCGCTGGCTCGCAGCGTCAGGTCCTCGGCCAGTGCCCTCTGCTGTGGCACGTACCCGATGGTGCCGCTCCCCCGCCGCGGCGGCCTGCCCGCCACGAGCACCTCGCCGGCGTGCAGACGCTGCAGGCCGAGCAGCACCCGCAGCAACGTCGTCTTGCCCGAGCCGTTGGGCCCCAGCACGGCGACGAACTCCCCCGCCTCGACATCGAGGTCGAGGCCCTCCCACAGAATCCGGCCACCGAAGCGCAACGCCGCCCCCCGGAGCGAGACGCGCGCGCTCCCCTCGTCCGCCCGGGATCGCTGGGCGGGCTGCGCCACGGTGACCACGAACTCCTCCCGGCTACTTGTCGAACGCGGCGGCCAGCGCGTCGATCAGCTGGCCCATCCACGTGACATAGTCGGGGACGCCTGCCGGCAGGGTCTCGGTGACCTGCACGATCGGCACGTTCCCGGTGGTGGCGGCGTCGGCGACCTGGCGCGTCGCAGCGTCCTCGGTCTGGGTGTTGGCCAGCAGCACCTTCACCGCGTCCGGGCCCTGGAACAGCGCGAGCATCTGCGCCACGACCGCAGCCGGCGCGTCGGTGCCCCCCTCCACCGCCTCGGAGAACTCCGGCGGCGTGGCATTCTCCAGTCCCGCGGCCTGGATGATGTAGAGCGGCACCGGCTCGGTGATCGCGACCTTCTCGCCGCTGTGGGCAGCCCTGATCGCATCGAGCTTGGCGATCAGCCCGTCGACCTTCGCGTCGAAGGCCGTCGCGTTCCCGATGAACCTCGACCCGGACGCGGCGTCGGACGTTGCGAGGTCACCGGCCACCGCGTCGGCCAGCTTCTTCACCGTTGGGAGGCTGTATGCGACGTGCTCGTTGAACTCCTCCCCCGCAGGCACGGCGGCCTGCAGCCCGGAGAGCTCAGCCACGTTGATGGTCGCCGGCTTGGTGCCGGCCGCAGCGATCAGCTTGTCCGCGAACGGGTCGTAGTCGGCACCGTTGAAGACCACGAGCTTCGCGCTGTTGAACGCCACCGCATCCGATGGCGTCGTCTCGTACTCGTGCGGATCGGCGTCCGGGCGGTCGATGATCGAAGTCACCTCGACCGCATCACCGCCCACGGCCGAGACGATGCTCCCGTAGACGTCGGTCGACGCGACGACGGTCACCTTTCCGGAAGCGGAGGCACCGCCGGTTCCCGGTCCCCTGCCGGCGGGCGCGGCCGATCCGCAGGCGCTGACGACGAGAGCAGCGGCCAGGGCAACAGCCGGCAGGGTTGCGCGGCGCAGGTTCATCGGTACTCCGGAGGTCATGCTGCGAGGCAAAGAAACGACAACGGTTATCAGTTTCACTGTAGCCACGGATCGGAGACACCGACACACCGGACTGGGGTGAATCCGACCGGTGCCGTCGGGCCAGGCCGCGGACAGTTCGGGCCGCAGGAGGCGGCGGTACAGTTCTCCGGCGGGAGCCGACGGCGTCCGCGGTGAGGTGGTTCGAGCAAGCCGGTGGGAGTCCGGTGCGGTCGCGCCACTGTGACCGGCGGAGCGCTCGCCGGGAGCCAGAGGGTCGGGTGCCTCACCTACCACTGCCCGGAGCGCGTCACTCCGGAACCAGGAGTTCACTGTGCACAGCGCCCTCCCCCTGCCCGTCGTCCGACCGGTGCGTCCGGTCCAACCCGTGGTGACCGGGACACCGCCGACCGGGCCGCCACCGCTGTTGCTCGTCGGCCACGGCACCCGGTGCCTACCGGGTGAGGTCCAGTTCTCCGGGTTCGTGGAACGGGTCCGCGCCCGGATGGCGCTACGCGGAGTGGACGTGGCCGGGGGGCTGATCGAACTGGCCCCGCCCCCGGTCAGCGACGCCGCCGCCGACCTCGTTGCCCGCGGGCATCACGCGGTCGTCGCGGTGCCGCTGATGCTGGTCGCCGCCGGGCACAGCAAGGGCGACATCCCCGCCGCGCTGGCCCGTGAGGTGCAGCGCTACCCGGGACTGGGCTACCGCTACGCGCGCGTGCTGGGCCCCGATCCTCTGGTGTTGGCGGCACTCACCGAGCGGCTCGACGCAGTTCTGGCGCCCGCGGAGCGCGCCGACACCCATGTGGTGCTGGTGGGGCGGGGATCCACCGACCCGGACGCGAACTCCGAGGTGGCCAGGGCTGCGCGACTGCTGTGGGAGGACTCCGTTGCCCGCGCGGGTGCGCCGGCCGGCGTCGAGCCGTCGTTCATCAGCCTGGCCACGCCGGGGGTTCCCGCCGCACTGGAGCGCTGCCGGCGACTGGGAGCGACCCGGGTCGTGGTGCTACCGCTGTTCATGTTCGCCGGGGTGCTGCCGAACCGGATCGTGGCCCAGGCGACGGAGTGGGCGGCCGGACACCTCGATGTGGAGGTGCGGTGGGCCGAGGTGATCGGGGACTGCGACCTGCTTGCCGAGGCCGTCGAGCACCGCTACGACGAGGTCGCGACGGCAGGGCCCGTGCGCGCCGACTGCGACACGTGCGTATATCGAATCGCCATCCCCGGCTTCGAGCACCGCGTGGGGCAGCCGCAGACCCCGCACGACCACCCGAACGACCGGGTCGGTCACGGGCACGGGCACTGAGTCGGGCACCCGTGCCGCGCTCGACAGCCGCGAGTCGCACACAGCTCAGGGGTCGTAACGTCAGCGCTCCGAAGTCGGTGTCGACGCCGCTGCCCCGCAGCTCCACCCTCGCGTGAAGCAGGGCCGCGCGGAGTGTGATGGACGGGACCGGTCCGAATGCCGGATCGGCCCCGTCCACTGCCGGTGTCGAGCGGCCAGAACGAGCACCCGCGCAACCCCCTGCGGTCCGAGCTGTTGCAAGAAGTTGGCCACAGCCCAGCCCCCGCCGAGAGCGCACGCCGGCCCGCGGCGCCGGGTCGGGAACCGGCCCTCGCTCCTGACCGCTCCGGGGTGTGCCGAGTTCGGGGAACCACCGGAACACCTGGGGCTGGACCTTCCACTCGCAGCCGCCGC
>JAYSXW010000457.1:0-1033 GCA_043716935.1 Pseudonocardia sp. | reverse complement strand
CACCAGCGGCGGGATCGAGGCGGGGCGGTTGACCAGGTCGACGAGCCGGCTCGCGATCAGCTCGTCTTCGCGATCGGTCGTGACCGAGCCTTCGACCTGGAACAACCCTTCGCCGTGGCTGTCGAGGACGCGAGTGAGAGCGGAACCGACGATCCGCCACGGCCCGGGCGCGATCCGCCGCAGCTCCGCCCGGCGGTCGTCGGGCTGGTCGGCCGGTTCCGCCTCTGTCGCTGCCTGGCCGGCCGGTACGGGATCAAGCGCAACGACCCCGTGCAGCTCGACGGGCTCGATCGTGATCGGGGTGCCCCACCCGCCACGGAGGACCAACGCAGTGACCGCGTCCCGGGCGGCCGGGTCGGTCGTGTAGTGGCGCCGGACGACTGCACCGCGGTCGTACCCGGTCAAGACGTAGATCGTGGTCATGAAGTCTCCTCGGTGGTGGTGATGACGTCGGTGACGAACCCGGCCGCGCGGAGCAGGCCGAGCAGGGCGTCGAGCTCCATGACCGCGTAAGCCCGGCCGGCGCCGCACTGGCGCCGCTTGACCACCAGCACGCCGTGGTCGGCTCGGGCGTCGGCGGTCTGCGCGCCGAGCTGGGTCAGCCACCCGGCGAGGTCGATCCTGGAGTGGTTCTTTGCCTGCACGATCAGGGCGGGACCGCGTCCGACGCGGGGGCCGACGTGCAGATCGCCGTGGTCGCGGGTGTAGCCGGCCCGGGTGCGCTCGACGTCGAACCCGGCGGCGGCGAGGTGGTCGCGGACGGCCCGCTCCCACACGTCGCCCTTCACTTTGCTGGGGTTGGTCATGATGCTCCGCAGGTCGGGCATGTGCTCCCGGTGCTGCGCCAGTTCGCGCAGTCCGGGCAGACCTCAGGATCACCGGTCATGTCGTGCTCCTCTTCGTTGACCCACTTACTGTAGCACGTAGGCGACAAGCTACGCGCAACGTTCTACCGCAGACTCGGCGCCGATTCGACGAGGTACGTCGTGATGGCCGCGAGCCGAGCCTCGACTCGCGCGGCGTGCTGGTCGTC
>JAYSXW010000456.1:0-1035 GCA_043716935.1 Pseudonocardia sp. | reverse complement strand
CCATGCCATTCCGTCGTTTCTGGCGAGCAGCAACACGGGTGCCTCTTCCTTAGGTCGTGCCTGGGTAGGTCGTTGATCCGCATGGCGGATGTGTTCGGCTCTGATCGTGGCCCGGCTGTGTCAGAACTGGCCGGGTTGTTGATGTACACCGATTCCTTCGAGGAACTCTTTCAGGGCCTCGCCGAGCTGGCGGCGCACTGTCGGCGGGCCGTGACGTGTGGTACCACCCTGGGCTCAGGACGGGTGGGTACTGACCGTCGGCCTGGATCGACGACCCGACTCGCTCCGGTATGAACGGGTCGGCGCGTGTCGGACTGCAGCAGAAGAGCTGCTCTTATCGCCGGTGAGGTACGGAAGTTGCCTGCTGCTCGTTGGACGGCAGCCGCTCGCCGACCCCCACCACACCGGAGTCGGGCGTCGCTGGGGGTTCGACTCGCAGAGCTGATTCCTCGCGGGGGCGGCAGGTCTCGGCTCCGCCGTCAGACGATGCTGGTCTCGACCCTTGACGGCGCGTCTGTCTGTTGTGGACGATCAAGTGGCAATCACCATGGCTGCGAAACCGGGTCACTGAGATGCAGCACGGCCAACAGGTGCAGCAGCACCACCGTCCTGAGCTGTGCAGTGTGCCCTACGCGGCCGACGCCGAGGTGCCGCCGGCCCCGTCGGCGTCGGTCGTGAGGTCGAGCCAGATCTCGTTCTCCGGGTTGGCGTAGGCCGGGTCGACGCCGGGCTGCACCGGGTCCACCACGTTCTGGAAGTGTGGGCCCGCCGCGTCCCCGCGGGGCCCGCACAGCTCGGCGTGCACGTGCGCGCCGTAGCTGTGCTCGTCGTCGAGCCCGGGCACCGCGGGCGTGACGGTCGTACCGGCCTCGCCGGTCTCGGCACTGACCGCGGCCCGCACCGCGGCCGGCAGCTCGGCCGGGACGATCGCCGTCTCCTGGGTCAGGGCGGTGCCCGCCGACGGGGCGAACGTGCCCGCGACCTGGACACTCCGATCGGGTGTGACGAGCGGCAGGGCGGGGGGCGTGGCTGCAA
>JAYSXW010000455.1:0-9516 GCA_043716935.1 Pseudonocardia sp. | reverse complement strand
GCCCGAGTGGAGAAGCGCCGTCGCGAGCGGGGTCTGCGCGTAGAGGACTTCGCGGCCGCGGCGCCGCGCGGTGACGAGACCGGCGTCACGGAGAACGGCGAGGTGCTGCGAGACGGTCGCGGGGGGCCAGGTCCACCCGCCGGGCGAGACCACTGGTCGTGCTGGGGATGAGGGTCTCCGCCAGGACGGACGACCGGCGCCCAGGAGTCGCGCGATCGCCGGTGGCCGCGCGGACGGCTCCCAGAGCCGCGCTGCGCCGAGCATCGGGTAGACCAGCGCCGGCGGTGCGACCGAGGCGTCGTCGGTGGGGCCGATTCCCAGGTTCGGCCCGCCGAAGGCGGTCGGGACGAGAACCAGGCCGCGACCGCGCAGATCGACGGTCCCGAGACGGAGACCTGTGAGGTGCAGCGCACCGCTCGCCCATGTCGCTCGAGGGTGCAGGTCCGCGAACAGGCCCTCGAGGCCGCCGTCGGCCAGCTGCCGAGCCCGTGTGGTGATGTCGACGAGTCCGGACCAGGCGAATGAACCCCTCGGCGTCGAGGTAGAGGCTGACCTCGGCGACGCTGGCGTAGGCGCAGCGGTCGTTGCCGGGTGACCGGGCCGCCCACCCGAGCACGGCGCCGTCTGGGTCGAGGGCGACGAGGCGGGGTGCGGGCAGGTGGGCGGCGTCCCAGGGCAGCCAGTCGGGTGCGGTGGTCTCGAAGCTGACGGTCCCGGGGGCCAGGCCCTGCGCGTAGACCGTCAGGACGGCGGGCGCGTCGTCGGCGCACATCGTCCGGACGGTCACCATCCGGGCAGACGAAGCGGCAGCGACCGCGCGGGTGGTCGACGAGCTGGTGGTGGTCATGGCGTGGGAGACGTCGAGGTGGTCGCGGCGGTGAGCAGGTCGGCGACCCGGTCGAGCGCGTCGGGCACGAGCCGGTAGTAGGCCCAGACCCCGCGCTTGTCCCGCTCGACGAGCCCGGCGCCGTGCAGGACCTTGAGGTGGTGACTGACGGTGGGCTGGGACAGGCCAAGGGGCTCGGTCAGGTCGCAGACGCAGGCCTCCCCGCCCTCGTGGGCGGCGATCATCGACAGCAGCCGCAGCCGCGCGGGGTCCGCGAGGGCCTTGAACACCCCGACCAGCCCGTCCGCGTCCGCTGCGGTGAGCGGTTCGCGGACCAGCGGCGCGCAGCAGACCACGACCTGGTCCTGCGCACGGGCAGCGGAACGGGTCGGGGACGGCAGCGTCGTCGTGGTCACGCACCCATCATGTCCCATGTATTGACAACCGTCCATGTCTTCGGCAGCCTGGGCTGCATCGACGGACGTCGATCCGCGCCCTGGTGGCGTGGCGAACAGGGAGAGTGGGACCGATGTCCCTGGACACGAGCACGCAGCCCGGCACCGGCAAGCACGAGGCAGACGGAGAGGACGAGGTGGGCGGAGAGGACGAGGTGGGCGGGACGGCAGCGAGGCCGACGGCGGGGTCGGCGCCGTCGTCGACGCCGGTAGGTGGGCGGGTGCAGCTGGCGTTGAACGTGCGTGACATCGACGCGGCGGTCGACTTCTACGGCAAGCTGTTCGGGGCCGAACCGGCCAAGCGCCGCCCCGGGTACGCCAACTTCGCGATCGCCCAGCCCCCGCTCAAGCTCGTCCTGATCGAGGACCCGACCGCCCGCGGGGACGGTGTCACCGGCGCTCTGAACCACCTCGGCGTCGAGGTCACCAGTTCCCAGGAGGTCGGCGCGGCCACCCAGCGGCTCACGGGTGAGGGCCTGGCGACGTTGACCCAGGACGCGACCAGCTGCTGCTACGCCGTCCAGGACAAGGTTTGGGTCCACGACCCGGACGGCACCCCCTGGGAGGTCTACACCGTGCTGGCGGACGCGCCCTCCGCCAGCATCGCCGGCACGAGCAGCTGCACCACCGTCGACGGGCAGTGCGTCCCCACCGACACCAGCGGCACCACCGACACGAACGGGGCCGGGGCGGCGGGCGGACTCGAGTTGAGCACGCACGGCGTCCCCCTCGCCCCCGCGGCCGCACCGGCGACGAGTTCGGGGACGGCTGCGGTGGAGGCGGCGTGCTGCGACATCGCGACCGCGGGGTCGTGCTGCGAGCCCTCGGCGAAGGCGTCGTGCTGCGACGACACCGCCGCGGCCACCGGCACGCGGCCGGCGACCTGCGGCTGCTCCTGAGCGACACGCAACCCGAGGGGGCCACGGCGGGCAGAGGTGGAGCCACGGCGGCGCTCACGCCGTCGCGGCAGCCGCGGCCGCGGCGGTGTGGTGTGTCGGGACGTCGGGGTGGGCTCGGGTCCAGGTCTGGGCGGCGATCCGGACTGCATCCCAGGGTGAACCCAGGGGTGGGGTGTAGGACAGGTCGAGGTCGCTGACCTCGTCGACGCTCGTGCCGTGGTGGATGGCGGCGGCGTAGGTGTCGACCCGCTTGGCGATCTCGGTGCCGCGGCGGCCGACGAGTTGGGCGCCGAGCAGCCGCCCGACCTCGGGGCCGCCCGTGGCTCCGGTGACCCGGACCGCGACCGGGGTCGCGCCGGTCCCCACCACCAGGGCGTCGTAGGGCAAGGCCTCCGGCCGGCCGGCCGGTCCCCGCAGGTGCAGCCGCCGGCCCGAGGGGTCGTGGCTGACGTCGATGCCGGTGGCACGGGTGTCCAGCCGCAGTCGCATCCCGGTGGCCTCCAGGTCCGCGGTGGTGCGGTGCGCCAGGTCCCGCCAGTGCCCGACCTCCCCCGAGACGTAGTACGGGATCCCGCAGATCGAGAAGTTCGGGAAGGCGTCCGCGACCACCACGGTGACGTCTAGATCTGGTCGCGGATCGGCCGGACGGCGTCGATGCCCTGCCCGGCCGGGTCTGCCAGGGGCCAGTCCAGGTAGCCGGTGCCGGGGAAGATCGGGCAGATGTCGCCGCCGTCCGTGGTGATGACGACGTCGCTCGCGTGCACGGCGTCGGGGGTCAGGACCTAGGGGGTGGCGGCGGTGATGTCGATGCCGACCTCGCGCATCGCCTCGACCGCGACGGGGTTGACCTGGTCCTTGGGGGCGGTCCCGGCGGAGCGGACCTCGACCCGGCCGCCCGCTGGGGCGGTCAACCAACCGGCGGCCATCTGGGAGCGGCCGGCGTTGTGTACGCATACGGACAGCACCGACGGCTTGCGCTCGATCTCAGTGGTCATCGGGGGTGGTCCTCTCGGTCGAGGGTGCCGGCGACGGCGTGCTCGGCGGCGTCGGCCGGGGTGGACAGGTCGGGGTACAGCGCGAGCACCAGGGCCAGGCCGAGGCCGGCGCCCACCACCTGGGCGGCGACGAACGCGGGAACCGAGGCCGGGGCGATGCCGGCGAAGGTGTCCGAGAAGACCCGCCCGATCGTGACGGCGGGGTTGGCGAACGACGTCGAGGCGGTGAACCAGTACGCCGCGCCGATGTAGGCACCGACCGCGGCCGCCGACAGCGCCCCCCGCCCGGTCCTCGCCAGGGCGAAGATCACCGCGATCAGGCCCGCGGTCGCCACGGCCTCGGACAGGGCCCCGGGCCACGTGGCCCGGTCGTGCCCGGACACCTGGACGGCGTCCAGGGCGTACATCGCGTTCGCGAGCACCGCCCCTGCGACCGCCCCGACCACCTGGGCGGCGGTGTAGGCGACCACATCACGACCCGGCAGGCCGCCGGCACCACTGGCGGCACCGGCGCGGCGGGCCAGGAACCAGTCGGCCGCAGAGACGACGGGGTTGAAGTGGGCGCCGGACACCGGCCCGAACACCAGAATCAGCACCGCCAGCCCGAACACCGTCGCGGTGCTGTTCTCCAGCAGCTGCAGGCCCACCTGCCCCGGCGACAGCTGCTGCGCCGCGATCCCCGACCCCACGACCACCGCCACCAGCAACGCCGTCCCCACCCCCTCGGCCAGCAGCCGCCGCGCCAGCGGCGGCCTCACCGACGGCGCCGACGGCCCGGCTGGCCGGTTCGTCTCCGGCACCCGGGTGGAGCCGGCCACCTCGTCCGGCGAGGGGCTGGGACGGGGGTGGGGGTTGACGTCGCTCACACCGCCACCATACTTGAGTCAATCGTGATGGAGGCAACATGATGGTGAAGGTGACGGGAAGCGTCCAGCGGCGGGCAGCGATCTACGCGGCCCTGGGTGAGCCGGTGCGCCTGGCCGTCGTGGACCACCTGCGCGCCGGTGACGCCTCCCCCGGGGAGCTGACCGCCCGGTTCGGGATCGGCACCAACCTCCTGGCCCACCACCTGGGGGTCCTGTCCGACGCCGGTCTCGTGCGGCGGGTCCGCTCCGAAGGCGACCGGCGCCGCCAGTACGTCCAGCTGCGCCTCGAGGACCCCGCGGTCGCGGCGCTGACCGCGGCCCTGCCGCCCGAGCACGACGACGTCGTCGTCGGTCGCCGGGCCGGTTCGGCAATACCGGGAACAGCCGACCGGGTCGTGTTCGTGTGCACCGCGAACGCGGCCCGCTCCCAGCTCGCCGCCGCCGCCTGGCGGCAGGTCAGCACCGTCCCCGCGGCCTCGGGCGGCACCCACCCCGCGGCCCGGGTGCACCCCCGCGCCGTCCGCGTCGCCCGCCGCCACGGCCTCGACCTCGACACCGCCGTGCCCGCCCGCCTCGACGACGTCGCCCACGACGGCGACCTGCTCGTCGCCGTCTGCGACAACGCCCACGAGGAACTCACCAACCCGGGCCATCCCGACCCGGACCGGCCCGCTTGTCGGCAGGGGAGGCGGCTGCACTGGTCGGTCCCCGACCCCGTCCGCGTCGACACCGACGAAGCGTTCGAGGCCGCCTACGACCAGATCACCCGCCGCGTCCACCGCCTCGCCCGACACCTCGAGCACGAGCACACCCACCCGGCGGGAGCGCCTGCGCCCGTCACGGCAGGACGGCCGTCATGACTCCCACCGCCCGCACCGCGCCCAGCTGGTCCAGCCTCGACCTCGACCAGGTCCTCGCCCTCAAGACCGCCGCGGCCCACCTCGCCCGCGACTTCGACGGCGTCTACGGGCCCGAGACCATCGAGCGGTTCCTGCACAGCTCCTTCGACCAGTTCTCCGGCACCGCCACCGTCACCCGGTTCCTGCCCCTCATGGCCGAACGGTTCGCCCGCCAACGCCTGCGCGCCCTGGCCAAGGTCGAAGGCCTACGCGACGACGGCCTGCCCACCGTCCTGTTCCTGTGCGTCCACAACGCCGGCCGCTCCCAGATGGCCATGGGCTTCTTCACCCACCTCGCCGGTGACGCCGCCGTCGCCTGGTCCGGCGGGTCCGAACCCGGCACCACCGTCAACCCCGCCGCCGTCGCCGCCATGGCCGAACGCGGCATCGACATCTCCACCGAGTTCCCCAAGCCCTGGACCGACGAGACCGTCCGGGCCGCCGACGTCGTCATCACCATGGGCTGCGGCGACGCCTGCCCCGTCTTCCCCGGCAAACGCTACGAGGAGTGGGTCCTGGAAGACCCCGCCGGCCACGACCTCGACGCCGTCCGACCCATCCGCGAAGAGATCGAACGCCGCGTCCGCACCCTCCTCGCCCAACTCGAGGTCCCCGCCCGCACCTGATCACCGTCCCAGTCAACGATCCTCGAACGGGACGACGATCGCTGCTCGGGCCGGTGAGCAGCTTGTGGCTCGACGTCCTCGGTCCACGACGTCGGCAGATACAGCTCCCGGTCCACCAGCGCCCGCCCGCGCGCGGAACCGTAGGCCAGGAACACGCCGGCCGGGAGTCGTGCGCGGTTCGCGCACGAGCGGCGGAGCCGCGTCGGTCAGGCGGGAGAGGGGCGGGTGCGGCCCGACGGGCGGGCGTAGGCGGTGAACAGGCCGACCAGCGACACCGCCATGCCCAGGACCGCGACGGGTACGGCCGCGATGCTCCCGAACACGAGCAGGAGCAGCCCGGTGGCCAGCAGGAACGTTGATCCCGGGCGGGCGGCCACCGTCCGGGGTTGACCGGCGAACAGCCGGGCCAGCTCGGGGTCGGACCCGACGAGATGACGCTCGATACGAGCCAGGCTTCGACGTTCGCGATCGCTGAGCACGAGCACCCTCCCGGTGAGCAGGACGTTCACGTCCCGAGCTCGCCGTTGTCCCGGGCACCACCTGACCTGTGCGAGGGTAGGCGTTGGTCTCGATCGGGAAACGCCGAAGTGACGAATTGCGCCGAACGTGGTGGGTCAACGTGCCGAGTGGGACGCGATCAGTGCCGTCGCCGCGTCGGCCTGCTCGATGGTGGCCAGGTGGGCGGCGTCGAGCACCTCCAGGCGAGCTCCCGGCACGGCGTCGACGATCGTGCGGGCGTGCGGCTCCACGGGCGTCGCGAGGTCGTGCGCGCCGGCGATCACCAGCGTCGGGGCGGTGACGGTGGGGAGCCGGTCGCGGTGGTCCCATGCCTCGATGGCCTGGCAGCAGGCGAGGTACCCCACGTCGGGGATGCCGCCGACCATCGTCACCGCCTGGGCCGCGGCCTCGGGATGGTCGACGGCCCAGGTGGGGGTGAACCAGCGGCTGACCACGGCGTCGGCGATAGGGGCGGTGCCGTTCTCGGCGACGGCGGCGATCCGGTCGCGCCACGGCTGTGGGTCCGGAAAGTGTGCAGTCGTGCAACACAACGTCAGGTTCCTGATCCGCTCCGGTGCCTCCGACGCCAGGACCATCCCGACCATGCCGCCCATCGACAACCCGCACCACGACACGGTGTCCAGGCCCAGCTCGTCGAGGAGGGAGAGCACGTCACCGGCCAGGTCGGCGAGGCGGTACGGACCGGGCGGAACGTCGGATCCGCCGTGGCCGCGGTGGTCGATGCGGATCAGCCGGAACCGCTCGGTGAGCGGCCCGACCTGCGGCAGCCACATGTCGACGGTGGAGCCGAGCGATCCCGACAGCACCAGGACCGGCGCATGGCGGGGTCCCTCGTCGACATGATGCAGGGAGACGGGTGTCAC
The DNA here is from genome assembly GCA_043716935.1 of Pseudonocardia sp. Lineage (GTDB taxonomy): Bacteria > Actinomycetota > Actinomycetes > Mycobacteriales > Pseudonocardiaceae > Pseudonocardia. The sequence goes on along the minus strand of JAYSXW010000455.1, from coordinate 2,568 downwards.
GCCCCCACCGTCCGCATTCCCCGCAACGTCGTCAGCTCCTCGTCGTTCGGCGCCCCGGTGGTCACGAGCTCATCGGACACCTGCAGCGTCCAGCCCGTCTCGGCCCGCGCCTGCTCGACGCCGACCCCCGGGTGCAGCGCGGTCAGCACCAGCTCGGCGGTCTCCGGATCGGGTTCGAGCACACCCAGGTCGGTGATAACTCGCACCGGGCCGGCCCCGCGCAGACCCAGCACGGCCCGGTCGGTCGGCCCACTGCCGTTCCCCACGGAGGTGACGAAGTCCACCCGCTCCACGAACGCCCGCAACGAGTGCCGCATCACGATGATGACCTCGCGGCAGGACGCGGCGATCTCCGGGGCTCCCCCGGAACCGGGCAGGCGCACGGTCGGCTCGTCGTACTCGCCGATGACGGTCGTGTTGATGTTGCCGAAGCGGTCGAGCTGGGCGCCGGAGAGGAATCCGACGTCGATGCGGCCCGGCTGCAACCAGTAGTTGAAGATCTCCGGCACGCTCACCACCGACAGCGCCGCGTCGGTCAGGATGCCGTCGCCGATCGAGAGTGGCAGCTCCTCGGGGCGCGTGTCGATCGTGCCGGACTCGTAGATCAGCACCAGGCCGGGCGCGTGCAGGCGCCGCGCGAGGTTGGCCGCCTTCGACGGCAGCCCGATCCCGACGAAGCAGGCCTGCCCGTCACGCAGGGCGCGCGCAGCGGCGATCGACATCATCTCGTCGGCGGTCCAGGTGGTCGTGGCGCTCATCCGTTCAGCTCCTTCAACCAACGCGTGAACGCCTCGCGGTCGCGGCTGACGGCGTCCCACGCGCGGTAGGCGGCGTTGTCGCGGTCGTAGTAGCCGTGGGCGTAGGACGGGGCCGCCCCACCGGGGGCGACGGCGACGGCGTCGAGCACCCAGTGCGGTAGTACCACCCCGCCCGGCATCGGGGTCAGTTCGTCGACGATCTCCTCGACGGTCACCAGCGCCCTCGCCGAGGCGAGTACCGCCTCCTTCTGCACCCCGGGGATGCCCCACAGCTGCACGTTGCCGGCGCGGTCGGCGCGTTGCGCGTGCACGATTGTGACGTCCGGGTTCAGTGCCGCCACCGCCGCCAGCACCTCACCGGTGAACGGGCAGGTCACGGTCGAGATCGTGTCGGTGTGCAGCGGCAGGTCGGTGCCGGAGTATCCGCGCAGCACCGCGAACGGCAGCCCGGACGCACCGGCGACGTAGCGGTTGGCCATCCCGGCGTGGCTGTGCTCCTCGAGTTCCAGCGGCGCCGGCCAGCCGGTGGCGAGCGCGTCGCGCATGCGGTGCAGCGAACCCACGCCTGGGTTGCCGCCCCAGGAGAACACCAGCTTCGACGCGCAGCCGGCTCCGATGAGCTGGTCGTAGACGAGATCGGGCGTCATGCGGACGAGCGTCAGCCCGCGCCGCCGCTGCCGGATGATCTCGTGTCCCGCGGCGAACGGGATCAGATGGGTGAAGCCTTCCATCGCAACGGTGTCGCCGTCTCGTACCAGCTCCGTCACCGCCTGCGCCAACGGCACGATCTTGACCACGGGAAGAAGCTAGTGGGACGGGGCCGCACCGGGCAATCGCGTGAGGCACCGGCGAGGTCGTCACATCGGCGACGCCCGTCACGATCGACGGCGGCGCGCGCCTCGCGATGCCACCCTGGAAGCGTGAAAACGACACACGCACTCCCCGTGACCGCCGCTGGGCGCTTCTCGCTCGGCGGGAAGGACGTCACCCGCCTCGGCTTCGGCACCATGCAGCTCACCGGCTCCGGCGTGTGGGGCCCGCCCGCCGACCCGGCGAACGCCGTCGCCGTGCTGCGCCGGGCCGCCGAGCTGGGCGTCGACCTGTTCGACACGGCCGACTCCTACGGACCCGAGGTCGCCGAGGACCTCCTGCGCCAGGCCCTGCACCCCTACGACGGATTGACGATCGCGACGAAGGCAGGGCTGCTGCGCACCGGCCCGGGTGAATGGCATCCCTGCGGGCTCCCGGAGTACCTGCGCCAGCAGTGCGAGCTCTCGCTGCGGCGCCTGGGCGTGGAGCGGATCGACCTGTTCCAGCTCCACCGCATCGACCCGGCCGTGCCCGCGGACGAGCAGTTCGGCCTGCTCGCCGCCCTGCGCGACGAAGGCAAGATCGCCGCCGCCGGCCTCTCGGAGGTCGGGGTGGACGAGATCGAGCGGGCCCGCGCGGTGGTGGACGTCGTCACGGTGCAGAACCGCTACAACCTCGTCGACCGCACCCATGACGACGTCCTGCGCTACTGCACGAGTCGGGGCATCGGTTTCCTGCCCTGGTTCCCGGTGGCGTCGGGTCGTCTCGCCGAGCCGGGCGGGCCCGTCGCGGAGATCGCTGAGCAGCTCGGCGCCACTGCGCCCCAGGTGGCGCTGGCGTGGCTGTTGCAGCGCTCGTCGGTGATGCTGCCCATCCCCGGCACCAGCAGCCTGGAGCACCTGGACGAGAACTGCCGCTCGGCGCAGCTGCACCTCGACCTCCCGACCGTCGAGAAGCTCGACACCGCCGCCTGACCCCGGGTCCCGTCTCGAGCGCTCGA
>JAYSXW010000454.1:0-9520 GCA_043716935.1 Pseudonocardia sp. | reverse complement strand
TGAGCTGCACCTGGGTCAGCGCCCGGGAGACGCCGGCGATCTCGTCCTCGCGCCCTTCCAGGTGCCGGACGGCAGCGGGCTGGGACAACAGGTCGGTGTCTGCGCCTTCCGTCGCCTGGATCCGGGCGACGGTGTCGGGCAGCCTTGCCGCCTCCGATGCCACCAACCTCAGCGGCCGGGTGATCGAGCGCGCCGCGATCACCGCGAGTCCGAGCGCCGTGACCAGCGCAGCAAAGGCCAGTCCGATGCCGAGCAGCAGCAGGAACAGTGCACCCGAGCGAAGCTCGGTGGCTCGGGCCACCGCGTCGTCACCGACCTGCTTCTGCACCGTCCGCATGTCGTTCACGAGCACCGTCATGGTGTCCCACCACTGTGGTGCGGACACGCCGAGTACCGGCGCGGTGGGCCCGTCGATCGCTCGCTGCTCGAGCTTGTTCGCGATCGCGGCGTCCGGGCTGCCCAACGCCGCGTCCAGGGCCGCCTGTTGGGGGGCGCTGGCGCGCTCGGCGAAGGCGTTCAACCCGGCGAGCCGCCTGCCGCGGATCTCGGCGAACGTCGGGTACTCGCGCTCGCGGAACGTGCCGGCGGAGAAGACGCCGTTGAGAAAGCCTCGCTCGAGCGCCGTCGCCTCCTTGGCCTGGCCGAGGGACCGCAACGCCTCGACGCCGGCTCGTAGCGACGGGTCCGAGACGGCTCGCGCATCGGTGGTACTGGCGTCGGAGAGCGCGACGATCGCGGTCGTGTAGTAGCTCAGCGTCTCGGCCCGGTCAGCGGTCCGAGCGTCGACATCGGCCCGAACCCCTTTCTGGTCGGCGAGCCGACCCAGGGCCAGGCCCACGGGGGCACCCAGTTCCGCGGGCGTGGAGTTCAGTACGGCATCGAGGTCGCGGCGCGCGGCGTCGACCCTCGTGCGCTGCTGGACGACCTGGACCGCGTAGTCCTGCTGCCCACCGAGCAGGCCGTTGGTCAGTCCCCGCTCTCGCTGCAGCTCGTGCACCAGCCCTTGCGCGATGAGAACGAGTTGCGCGCTCGACACCGTGGAGTCGGCCTGCCGGTAGGTCGCGATCTGAGAGGTGACGCCGACACCTGCGATGATCATGAGGGCGACCGTCGGGACCGCCAGGATCAGCAACAGCCTGGTCCGGATCGATCGGCCGTGGGCCGACGGCTCGCGGTACCCGTCGGCGTTCGGTCCTGCCCCGTCCTCGGCGCCGCCGGCGAGTCGGTGACGCGGCTCGCCGTCACCTTCGCTCGTCCTGTTCACGCGAGGACACCTCCTTTAGTAGGACCTGAAGCCCGTCTACTCCCTACTGGGCGTGACACTAGTAGATGCACCGCACCCCAACGGGGGGCAAGCCCTCATGTCGTGGAGACCGCTGCGCATCGGTCAGAGGCAAAGTGTCTGCGGTAGACGGCCGAGCGGATCTCCGATCCGGAGGCCGACCGTCCGGCGCATCCCATCGCGGTACGCAAGGTCGGCCGGGTCGCCCCGCTCGCGGCTGACGAGGTCACAGCGCAGGCGCTCGCCGATCGGCACGTGGTGGTCGCGGTCCGGTCGCCGTGGATCACCAGCATCGGTGACGCGATCGCGTCCGCGGAGAGGTGTGCGCTGACCCGCCTTGGTCGTGATCTCCCGCCATCAGTGGTACGCGGTCTCGGGCCCGGGGCCGGCCCGGTCGGAGGGGGAATGCGGGGCCGGTGCGGCCACGCGATGACGGTGGAGCCGACACGTCCTGTGCAGGATCACCGCGGCCGTGTCCGGTTGATCAGGCCCGCGAGGAGGCCAGCTCCCCGCGGTCGGGGGCCGGGGCGGGTGTCGGGAGGTGCGGTCGCTCCACGGTGCCCGCCCACAGTGCGGCGGCGCCCACGGTGACCAGGGCCGCGCCCAGCACGTGCAGCGAAACCAGGACCTCCGGCACCCCGAGCGCGTACTGGGTGCCACCGAGTGCGCCCTGGGCCAGCACGATCACCACCACCGCGGTGAAGCGGCGCCACACCGGTCGGGGGGCGTGCACGGCAGCGAGCAGGAACCCGAGCCCGACCAGCAGGCCGAGATAGCCGAAGAGCAGGTCCGCGTGCAGCTGGGCGAGCGGAGCGATGCCGACGTCGAGTCGTGGGGTGTCGGCGTCACCCGCGTGCGGGCCGGCCGCGGTGACCAGGGTGCCGGCCGCCAGCAACCCGGTCAGCACGACGGTGCTGGTGGCGATCAGGCCGCGCACGGCGCTGCCCACGACCGGTCGCGGCGGGCCGTCACCGTCGCCGGCGGCCGCGACCAGCTGCACCGCCAGCCACACCATGATCATCGAGACGAGGAAGTGCACGGCCACCGACCACCACGCGAGCTGCAACAACACCGTGGCCCCGCCGATCAGGGCCTGTGCGACGACGCCCAGCGGCTGCAGCAGGGCCAGCCGGGTGAGCCGGGACCGCCGTGGCCGGGTGTTCAGCGCGGCGAGCAGGCACAGCCCTGCGACGATCACCACGACCCCGGTGAGCAGGCGGTTGCCGAACTCGATCCACTGCGTCAGCGTGGCGACCTCGGGGTGTGGGGTGGGCACGAGGCTCCCTGGGAAGCACTGCGGCCACGTGGGGCAGCCGAGGCCGGAGCCGGTGACGCGGACCACCGACCCGGTGACCGCAATGCCGGCCTGCGCCACCACCGCGGCGATCGCCAGCGTGCGCATCAGGGGCGCCGTGGTGGCGGGAGGACGGTCCAGGAATGCAGGTCGGGCCACATGCTCGATCGTAGGCGTGCGACGGGGGATCGGCGCGCGCCACGGGCTGACACATCCGTCACGACGTCCTACCGTCGCCGGACACGGTGTCGGACCGCCAGGAGGCCCTCCCATGACCGCCATTGCTCCGCTTCCCGCCGGTCGTGGGCCGATCACGCGCCCGTACCCGGCGCGGAGTACCGGCAAGGGATCCACGCTGCTGAAGATGCTGCGGACGACCGACCCCAAGGACATCGCGATCCCGTACCTGGTCACGTCGTTCGGGTTCTTCCTGGCCGGTGGTGCGATGGCGCTGCTGATGCGGGGCGAGCTGACGGTGCTGTCGGGTTTCCTGACCCCGGGCGGGGCGGCCGACCTCGGCTGGTTCACCTACGCGCCGCTGCACAACCTGGCGCACTCGCTGCACAGCGGTGAGCGAGGTGATCGCGTAGACGGTGACCCTGGTCCACTTGCTGCTGCCCAGCGCGCGTCGGCGGCGGACGGCCTTGATGGCCTGGGCGGCGTGCGGGAAGAACTCCCCGCCCAGGTCCGGGCACGGGTGCAGGGACACGACGCTGATGGTGCGGGTCTCGACCCGGCCGTGACCGCGGCCGCGCTCCCGGGCGGCGACCCCGATCTGTTTCCAGGGAAGTGCGCGCAGCCGGCGCAACAGCGTGGGCTGGTTGGGCGCAGGGTATGCCGCGCCGGTAATGAGGACCACCAGCCGCGGGACGGGTTCACGGTGTTGAACTCGATCTCCTCGATCGGGGCGTTCGTGCTGGGCGCCTCGACGCTGCCGTTCCTGTGGAACGTGTTCAAGAGCTACCGGTACGGCCGGGTCGTGACGGTCGTCGACCTGTGGGGCTTCGGCAGCTCGCTGGAGTGGGGGCCACCACGTGCCCGCTGCCGCAGCACAACTTCACGGAGCTGCCGCGGATCCGCTCGGAGCGCCCGGCGTTCGAGCTGCACTACCCGCACCTGGTGAGCGATTCCGCGAGGAGGCCCACGTCGGCGGGCGAGCGGGAATGTCGGAGCACGTCGCGCAGGAGGTGGGCCGGGAGGCCGAGGCGAACGACGACCCGAAGTCGCGTTAGCGCAACCGGACCGTACGAACCGCTACACCGCCGCCCATCACGGCCCAGGCCAGTAGTACGACGACGGGTCCGAGCCCGGGTGCGGCGCCCGTCATCAGGACCGTGCGCAAGCCCTCCGCCAGCGCGCCCGAGGGAAGCAACGCTGCCGCGGCCGCGAGCGGTCCGGGGAGCTGCGCGAGCGGGATCACGACGCCCCCGACGAGCAGCAGAACGAACCAGACGAGGTTGGCCACCGCCAGCGTGATCTCGGCCCGCAACGTGCCGCCCACCAGGATGCCCAGCGCCCCGAAGGAGGCGCAGCCCAGCACCACGAGCAGCAGCGCCCAGCCCACCCCGGCCACGGCCGGTCGCCAGCCCAGCGCGGCGGCGAGCGCCGAGAGCGCCACCATCTGAATGGCCACGACCCCGAGGACCGCGACGAGCCGCCCAGCTACCAGGAGCCAGCGGGGGAGCGCCGTGGCGGCGAGCCGGCGGATGACGCCGTAGCGGCGGTCGAAGCCCAGTGTGATGGCCTGCCCGGTGAATGCGGTGGACATCACCGCGAGCGCCAGGATGCCCGGCGCGACCGCGGCGATGCGCGGCTCGGGCAGTCGCACCACATCGAGCGTGCTGAGCCCGACCAGCAGCACCACCGGGATCAGCAGCGTCAGCAGCACCTGCTCCGGGTTGCGCAGCGCCAGCCGCATCTCCGTGCCCGCCTGGGCCCCGAGCATCGCCCACGGCGAACCCCGGCCAGGGCGCGGGGAGAACGTGCCGGGCCCGAACCGCTCCGGGGAGGTCACGATCGCAGCTCCCGTCCGGTCAGCTCCAGGAACACGTCCTCCAGGCTGCGCCGGGCCACCTGAACGTCGTCGGCGAGTGCGCCCTGCCCGGCGCACCACGACGTGATCGTCGACAGCACCCCCGGGTCGATGCGTCCCTGCACCAGATACCGGCCGGAGAGGGTCTCGGCAGCCGAGTACCCGGCGGGCAGGGCGCCCGCGAGATCGCGCGTGTCCATCCCGGGCCGGGCCCGGAACCGCAGCTCCTGCTGCTCGGCGTTGGCGGTGAGCGCCGCCGGGCTGCCGTGCGCGACGACCCGCCCGCGGTCGATGATCACTACGTCGTCGGCGAGGGCCTCGGCCTCCTCCATCAGGTGCGTGGTCAGCAGGACGGCCACGCCGTCGCGGCGCAGCGCCTCGATCAACTCCCACACCAGGCGGCGGCCCTGGGGATCCATCCCGGCCGTCGGCTCGTCGAGAAACACCAGCTCGGGCCGGCCCACGATGGCGCACGCCAGCGCGAGGCGCTGCTGCTGCCCTCCCGAGAGCCGCTTGAACGGGGTCCTCGCGCAACCGTCGAGCCCCAGCACCGTGAGCAACCACGCGGGATCGAGCGGATGGGCGGAACAGGTGGCGACGAGCCGCAGCATCTCGCCGGCGTGCACTCCGGGATAGGCCCCGCCGCCCTGCGGCATCACGCCGATCCGGGCGCGCAACGCGTCCGGTGCGTCCGCCGGGTCGACGCCGAGTATGCGCACGTCGCCGGCGTCGGCGGTGACGTTGCCCTCGCACACCTCGACGGTGGTGGTCTTCCCCGCACCGTTGGGCCCGAGCAGCGCCAGTACCTGCCCGGCAGCCAGATCCAGATCGATCCCGTCGACGGCCACGGTGGGGCCAAAGGTCTTGACCAGGCCGCGCACACTCACGGCCGACGACATCGCGCTCACCGGTCGAGTGTAGGCGCGGCCGCGGGGCCGACCAACGAGACCGGGAGCGGTCGGAAGGCAGCACCGGCGCGGGTCAGGCGCCGCGGGAGCACCTCCACGTCGTATCCTCGTCCGTCGAGCTCGGAGAGGTGCACCGCCTGCTCGACGAGGATCAGCAACAGCACCACGACCCCGGCGACGATGGCCATCGGGAGCTGGTAGGCGCGGAAGTTGAAGTCCGCGCCCGTCGGTGGCACGACCAGCGCGAGGACGGCGGAGATCGCCAGCAGCACCCGACGCCAGGCGGGCAGGGCACGGGTGGCGGCCAGCGGGATCACCGCCCAGACCAGATACCAGGGGTGCACCACGGGCCCGAGCAGCACGGCGGCGGCGAGACCGGCGGCCGTCCCGGTGATGGGGTCGAGCCGGCCGCGCAGGACGGCGAACAGCAGCACCAGCAGCACCACCCCGGCCGCGGCGAGGCCGAGCGCGCGGGTGACGTCGAGGACGGCGTCGGTCTGGTCGCCCAGACCGGCCAGGACGCCGAGCTGTCCGGCCAACAGGCCGAGGTCGGTGGACACCGACATCCAGCTGCGGATGAGTCCGGGCACCGACAGGGTGGTGGCCCAGCCGATGCCGACCCCCGTACCCCACGACAACGGCACGTAGACGAGCAGCGCCACCCCGAGGCTCACCCCGCCCGCCGCGACGACGTCGACGACCCGGCCCCCGCGCCGCCGCGCCAGGTCGAGCCCGAGGAACCCCAGTGCGACGAGGGCCGGCAACTTCACCGCGGATGCGCCGACGATGAGCGCGGCGCCGGCGAGGAAGCGCGGGTCGAGCAGTCGGTCGGAGGCGCGGAGACCGACTTCCATGCCCACCAGCATCAGCCCGATCATCACCGACTCGTTGTGGATGCCGCTGACCAGGTGGAACAGCACCAGCGGGTTGGCGGCGCCCAGCCACAGAGCCAGGCCGGCATCGACGCCGCAGCGGCGGGCCAGCTTCGGCAGCGACCAGACGATCAGCCCGAGCCCGGCCAGGGCGAGTACCCGGTGGCAGAAGATTCCGAGCACGACGTCGTTGCCGCTGACGGCGGTGATGCCGCGCCCCAGGACGAGGAACAGCGGGCCGTACGGGGCCGGGGTGTCCCGCCAGATCGTCGGGATGCTGCGCGTCAGCGGGTCGTCGACGCCGAGGGCCTCGGCCGGGCCGAACACGTAGGGGTCGATGCCGCGGGCCAGGATCGCGCTCTGCGCGAGGTAGCTGTAGACGTCGCGGGAGAACAACGGGGGCGCCACGGCGAGCGGGACCGCCCACAGCACGGCCGTGCGAGCCAGCTGGGCCAGATCCGGGGCGGGGGCGACGGCGCCCCGGCTGCGCAGCATCGTCCCCACCCACAGCCACGACAGCAGCAGCAGAGCGATCCCCGCGTAGGTCACGGCGATGGCGAGCGTGGCGTTGCGGCTGGGCAGCCCGAGCACGCGCAGGCCGAACAGCGGGTTGGGCACCGGGAGCGCGCCGGCCCCGAGACCGCCGACGGCCATGAGCAGCGTGCCGGTGAGGCCGAGTCGTCGGGCGCGGCGGCTGGGGTCGACGGGTGGGCCCGGAGAAACGGCGGACCGCACGGTGTCGAGCTCCGGTGCGACCATGCGCCGAGAGTAGCGACCACCGTCGGCGGGTGTGGTGGAGAGCGCACCAGCCGTGAGCGTCCGCACGGTTCGGAGAGGTCGCTTTGCGGAGCCGGGCGATATAGGCAACACTGGCGTTGTGAAAAGCGCGGTGCATCCTCCGGTCATGGGTGCGACCCATGTCCCGGTGTCGGGTGACGGTCGCACCCGGGAAGCGGTCGCTCGCCTGCTCATGGAGCAGGGACCGGTCACGGCCGCCGCGGTGGCCGCCGGCGTCGAGCTGTCCGCCCCCGCCGTCCGTCGCCATCTGGACGCCCTGATCGCCGACGGCGAGGTGGAGGTCCGGGAGGCGTCCAGTCGGGTCCCGCGCGGCCGCGGCCGTCCCGCCCGGCACTACCTGCTCACCGACTCCGGCCGGGCCCGCTTCGGGCACGGGTACGACGACCTGGCCGTCGCGGCGCTGCGCTACCTGCATCGCACCGGGGGCGAGGCGGCCGTCGCCGGGTTCGCCGAGAGTCGCGTCGAGGAGCTGCTGGGCCGCGAGGGGATGGCCACCATCGCTGCGGCGGGTGCGCCCGACCGGCGGGCCGACGCGCTCGCCGGGGTGCTCACCGCCCGCGGTTACGCCGCGCAGGCCCGCACCGCCGGACCCGATGGGCAACGGGGCATCCAGCTGTGTCAGCACCACTGCCCGGTCGCCCACGTGGCCGCGGAGTTCCCGGTGCTGTGCGAGGCCGAGACCTCCGCGTTCGCCGAGCTGCTCGGCACCCACGTGCAGCGGCTGGCCACCATCGCCCGCGGTGACTCCGCGTGCACCACCCACGTGCCGCTGGAAGCCCCGGGCTTCCTGCGGCGTTACACCGACAGGCCCCCACGTCGTACCACCACCACGATCGACCCCGAGAGGCAGTCCACATGACGACCGCTCCTGAAGTGACTCCCGCGCTCACCCAGGAGGAGACGCTCGCGACGCTCGGCCGCTACGACTTCGGTTGGGCGGACCCGGACGCCGCCGGCGCCACCGCGCGTCGCGGCCTGTCCGCCGACGTCGTCGCCGACATCTCCGCCCTGAAGAGCGAGCCGCAGTGGATGCTCGACTTCCGGCTCAAGGCGCTGGGCATGTTCGAGCGCAAGCCGATGCCGCGCTGGGGTGCCGACCTGTCTGGCATCGACTTCGACAACATCAAGTACTTCGTGCGCTCCTCGGAGAAGCAGGCCGCCACCTGGGACGACCTGCCCGCCGACATCAAGAACACCTACGACAAGCTGGGCATCCCCGAGGCCGAGAAGGCGCGGCTGGTGTCCGGTGTCGCGGCGCAGTACGAGTCCGAGGTCGTCTACCACTCGATCCGTGCCGACCTCGAGGAGCAGGGCGTCATCTTCCTGGACACCGACACCGGGCTGCGCGAGCACCCGGAGCTGTTCCGGGAGTACTTCGGCTCGGTCATCCCGTCGGGGGACAACAAGTTCTCCGCGCTGAACTCCGCGGTGTGGTCGGGCGGCTCGTTCATCTACGTGCCCAAGGGCGTCAAGGTCGACATCCCGCTGCAGGCCTACTTCCGGATCAACACCGAGAACATGGGGCAGTTCGAGCGCACGTTGATCATCGTCGACGAGGGTGCCTACGTGCACTACGTCGAGGGGTGCACGGCGCCGATCTACAAGTCGGACTCGCTGCACTCCGCGGTCGTCGAGATCATCGTGAAGAAGGGCGGCCGCTGCCGCTACACGACGATCCAGAACTGGTCCAACAACGTCTACAACCTGGTGACCAAGCGCGCGAAGGCCGAGGAGGGCGCCACCATGGAGTGGGTCGACGGCAACCTCGGCTCCAAGGTCACCATGAAGTATCCGGCCGTGTGGCTGATGGGCGAGCACGCCAAGGGCGAGGTGCTCTCGATCGCCTTCGCAGGCGAGGGCCAGCACCAGGACGCCGGCGCGAAGATGGTGCACCTGGCGCCGTACACGTCCTCGACGATCATCTCGAAGTCGGTGGCGCGCGGCGGCGGCCGCACCTCCTACCGCGGCATGGTGCAGATCAATCCGCGGGCGCACCACTCCCGTTCCACCGTCAAGTGCGACGCGCTGCTGGTCGACACGATCAGCCGCTCCGACACCTACCCCTACGTCGACGTCCGCAACGACGACGTGTCGATGGGCCACGAGGCCACGGTCTCGAAGGTCAGCGACGACCAGCTGTTCTACCTGATGAGCCGCGGGCTCACCGAGGACGAGGCCATGGCCATGGTCGTGCGCGGGTTCGTCGAGCCGATCGCCCGGGAGCTGCCGATGGAGTACGCGCTGGAGCTGAACCGACTCATCGAGCTGCAGATGGAGGGCTCCGTAGGGTGAGAGAGCCTGCGAACCAACCATGTGCACAGCGCCCGGGGGCAG
>JAYSXW010000453.1:0-3182 GCA_043716935.1 Pseudonocardia sp. | reverse complement strand
GCCTGCCCGGCACAATCGGGTCACGCGACCGAAGGTGTGGACGGCGGAGGTGTCGGGCGCGGGCGACGGCGTCACGAAGCTCAAGCTGTTCTTCGACGTGGTCTTCGTGTTTCGCGTCACCCAGTTGGCTCGCGATAGTGGCGATCAGTGCGCTGTGGTGGGCTTTCGCCGTCGGTGACGACGACGCCGGCCTGCGCGCACTCGAGGCGGCCTCGGCCGAGCTCCGGACGCGCCTCGCGTTCAGCCCCTACTCGCCCGAGCACCTGCTGCACATCGCCGGGCTGATCCTTGTCGCGGTCGGGTCGCACGAGGTCGTTCACGATCCCGTCCACCACCTCGACTGGGACGTCGCGACCACGCTGTCGGCCGGTGCCACGGTCTTCCTCCTCGCGCAGGCGCTGTTCCGTTCCACCCTCGGCGCCGGTCCGGTTCGCGTCCACGTCGCCGCCGCCGTGCTCGTGCTGGTCGTGACCCCGGTGGGCGTACTCGTGTCCGGAGTGGTGCAGCCGGCCTGCGTGGTGATCGTGCTGGTGGGGGCCACGGCGGTGCGGCAACGGCTCACATCGGACGAGCGCATCGCCGCATGATCCGTCCGGGGTCCGGGCCGAGCTGGCATGCTGGTGGCGTGACGGAACTGAGCCGCGGGTCCCGGCGACGGGCGGCCGGAGATGTCTTCGCGGAGTGGTGTGCCGCGGTGGTGCGTGTGCTGCCGTTCCGCCTGTCGACGGTGGTGCCGCCCAACCTGGTCGGGTTCGCCGTGATCAACGGGTTCACGTTCGGGGTCGATCTCCTGATGCTCACTCTGTTGCGCGGTGGGCTTGGCTGGCCTGTGTGGCTCGCCATCAGCGTGGCCTACGGGTTCGCGTTCGGCCTGAGCTTCGTTCTCAACCGTTCGGTGAACTTCCGCTCGCACGCCCCGGTCGGGCGGCAGACGGCCTGGTACGTCCTGGCCGTCGTCATCAACTACGTCGTCATGCTGCTCGGTGTCGGGGCCGGGCTCGCCGCGCTCGGGGTGCAGTACCAGCTCTCCCGGCTCGTCGCGGGCGCCTGCGAGGGCATGTTCATGTACTGCGCGATGCGATGGGTGGTGTTCGCGAAGCACGACGGGGCTCCGGACCCGGCGCCGGCCTGATCGGCACGGTCCTGTTTTCCGTGGTGGTTCGATTCCGGATGGAGAGCACCCCATCGTGTGCGGTCCGGGGTGGATGCGGTACGCAGCGGTGCCTCTTTCGCTCCCCCACGGACGAGGAATCACATGAGACGTCTGTCCCTCACCCTCGGCGGCCTGCTGGTCGCCTCCGCCACCCTCCTCGCCGTCGCGCCCGCCGCCTCGGCCGCCGACACCGGCACCGTCTACGTCGTGCACGGCATCCCCGGCGTGCCCGTCGACGTCTACGTCGGTGAGCGCGCCATCGACGACTTCGAGCGCGGCACCGTCACCGTCCCGGTCGACCTGCCCGCGGGCAGGTCGAGGTCATGATCTTCCCGGCCGACGCCGACGACGACGCCGGCGACCCGGTCATCTCCGCCGAGGCCGAGCTGCCGGCCGGCGGCAACGTCTCCCTTGTCGCGCACCTCACCGAGGACGGGCAAGCCGACGCTGACCCCGTTCGTCGACGACGTCTCCGACGTGCCCGCCGGAAAGTCCCGCATCGTCGTCCGGCACACCGCGGCGGCCCCGGCCGTCGACGTGCTCGCCGGCGACACCGCCGTCATCGAGGACATCACCAACCCCGACGAGAAGGCCCTGGAGGTCGCTGCGGGCACGATCGCCGCCGCCGCCGGCACCACCGACCCGGTGATCGGCCCGGCCGATCTCGACCTCGAGGAGGGAACCGCCACTTCCGTGCACGCCGTCTGTTCCCTCGACGACGACACGCTCGGATTCGTCATCTTCACGATCAAGTGTCTGGCCAGCGCCCCCACCGGCGTCCCGTCGGGTGCGCCGTCCGGTGCCCCGTCCGACCCGGTCCTGCCGATCGCGCTCGTGCTGCCGGGTGCGGTGGGTGTCGGTGCCGCCGGCCTGACGGCCCGCCGGCTCGTCCGACGTTGACCCCCTTGCGGAGCCAGCGCACTCGCGTTGCGCTCGCCGGAGCCGCCGCCTGCCTCGTGATGGCGGCGGTTCTGGCGGTGCTGTGGACCACCCGGACGGCGCCGTCCTCCGCCGCGCAGGTTGCGGCCCTCCCGGCCGCTCCGGCGACCACGGCGGTCCCGACCTCGGACGTTCCGTCACCCGAGCCGTCGGCGAGCCCGACTCCGGACGCCGGTCGTCCGCCGGCGGTACGGCCGCCGGTCACCCGAAGGAAGGTGCCGGTTGACGCCCCGGCGAAGGTCCGCATCGGCGCGATCGGCGTCGACTCGGTCGTCGTGCCCGTCGGTGTCGACGACCGGGGCGAGATGGACGTGCCCGAGGACGTGCGAACGATCGGCTGGTACCGCTACGGCGCCACCCCCGGTGGTGGGGCCGGGTCAGCGGTGCTCTCGGGACATGTCGACGACCGCAAACAGGGCCGCGGCGCGCTCTTCAACCTGCGCGACCTCGGCGTGGGCGATCCCGTCGAGGTCGAGATGGGCGACGGCTCCCGGCTCGCCTACCGGGTGGCGAAGGTCGAGCGCATCGACAAGCAGGCCCTGCCCGTCGACCGGATCTTCGAACGCGGTGGCCCGCCGCACCTGACGCTCGTCACCTGCGGCGGCGATTTCGACCGCTCCACCCGCAACTACCTCGACAACGTGGTGGTCACCGCGGAGCCGGTGACCTGACGGCCGTCGTTCCCGGCCCGGCCCGGCCCGGCAAGCGGGCCGGGCCGTTCGCGTTCGGGCCCGGGACCGGTCACGGCGCCACACAGGGCGTTGCGGCGCAGCCGAACCACGTCACGGCCGAACGACCAGCACAGCAGCAGCAGGGCCGCGGCGACGAGCGCGACGGCCGTCGCTTGGGCCATCACCCCGGCGGAAACCACGACGAGAGCCACGCCCTGCGCGGCGGCCACGGTCTTCGCGGCGTAACTCGGCGCCACGGTGCCCGTCAGCCACGGCCACGCCCGGCCGGCGAGGACGAACCCGTAGCGCATCGCGCCGATGGCCAGGGCCCATGGCCCGACGAGACCGGCGACGTACACGCTCAGCACCAGGATGAGGTAGGCGTCGACCTCCATGTCGAACCGCGCCCCGAATGGCGA
>JAYSXW010000452.1:0-9525 GCA_043716935.1 Pseudonocardia sp. | reverse complement strand
GCTCTCCTCGGGTATTCCCGTGATCCGGGTACCCGGACAGGCCCCCCCGGCTGGGGCGACCGGGGCCGCCGCCCTTGCCGGGACCTCCAGCATCGGCTACGGACTCACCCCGGCGTCGGCCACCCCCGACCCGCAGACCGTGTCGTTCACGCCGTTGGACCTGCCCGCCGCCACCGCGCTGCCGGCTCCCGAGCCGCCGCTCGTCTCGTTGGACACCCCGCTGATCGACCTTCCGCCCGCGCCGATCACGACGACTCCGCCGCCCCCGGTCGTAGTCCCGTACGTCCCGTCCGAGGTGCCTGAGCCGTTGGCGTTACAAGGCGACGTCGGGGTGGTGCCGCTGCCGGCTCCCGAGCTGCCGCTCGTCTCGTTGGACACCCCGCTGATCGACCTTCCGCCCGCGCCGATCACGACGACTCCGCCGCCCCCGGTCGTCGTCCCGTACGTCCCGTCCGAGGTCGCGCCCCTGCCCACGTTCGCCCCGCCGACCGTGCTGCCGACGCTATCGCCCCAGCCAGCGCTGCCGTCGCCGGCCTTCTCCGCCGACAGCGTGCTGGCTCCTTCGCCGACCCTGACACTGCCGGACTTCACCCCGCCGCCGATGCTCCTCTCAGGAGGGGGCTTCGGAGGTTTCGGGCTCGGCTGAGGTGCCGTGTACTGACCGAACCGGCGCCTGAATCGCGCCACGCCGTACACTCGATAGGGTGCGGTTCGAGGCGCGTCACCTGGAGTTGTTACTCGCTGTGGAGCGGGCGGGCAGCATCAGTAGTGCGGCGCGCCTGCTGGGTACCGATCAGCCGCAGGTCACCCGTCTGCTGCGGCGTATCGAGCAGGAGCTCGGCCACGCGGTGTTCGAGCGCGCCGCGAACGGCACCACCGCTACCGCAGCCGGTACGCAGACGCTCAACCGGGCGCGGGAGGCGATGGCCGCCCTCAACTACGTGCGCGACGCCGAGCCGGCCGAGCCGTCGACCCTCCAGCTCCTCTGCTACGGCCTGGACATGACCCACCTGCTCACCAGGCTCCGGGTGAGCAGGCCGGGTCTCTCCGTCACCGTCGCGTGGCGCGAGCCCGCGGCCGCGTATGCGGAGGTGCTGTCGGGGGCGGCCGACGTGTTCGCCGGGGTGCGGTTGCCACACGCGATGTGGCCCGGCCCCGGCGCCGGGGTGGAGACGGAGATCGCGGCCGACCCCACCGTGGTCTACCTGGCGGCCGGGCACCGGCTGGCCGGCAAGGCGGAGCTCGACCTGCGCGACCTCGCCGAGGAGGACTGGATCACCGGCGAGGACCCTCACACCTGGCGGATGGTGCGTCAGGAGTGCCGGTTGCTCGGCGGGTTCGAGCCGCGGCTGAGCTACCAGACCGACGACAGCGGCGTTATCGTACGGCTCCTGAGCGAGGGCCTCGGGATCGTGTTCGGCGGCTACAGCTCGTCGCGCCGCGACGAGTTCGTCGCCCGGCCCTACCGGGGCTCCACCCCGGCGGTCCGGACGATGTTGCACCGCGCCGGCCACCTTCCCGCGTCGCTGGTCGACGACATCACGGCCCTCGTCCGCGAGGACCGCGACATCCGCCACGCCCAGGCGAGGGCCGCTGACGCAGCCGATCCCGTGCTCGCCGGATGAAGCTGGACTTCCGCCATCTCGAGGTTCTCGTCGCCGTGGACGAGACGGGCAGCCTCACCGCCGCCGCGAAGCGGCTGTGCACAACCCAGCCGCACCTCTCGCGGCAGTTGCGACTCATCGAGGAGCACCTCGGCCACCCCGTGTTCCACCGCGGCATCGACGGGATGCGGGCCACCGCGTCGGGTCTGGAGGTGCTGGCGCGGGCCCGCCGAGCGCTCGACGTCGTGGACGACTTCGCGGTCGGGCCGACCGTCGAGACGCCGCTGCGGATCCTGCACTCCCGGATCGTCGCGTCCCCGTTGCTCGTGGCTTTGCGACGCGAGCACCCGCAGCTGTGCCCGGAGCTGGAGTTCGCGGACCACCACGACGCGCACCACCGGCTGCGCTCGGGCACCGCGGAGGTCTACCTCGGAATCCGGCTGCCGCACGCCATCTGGCCGCCGGCAGGGGAGCTGGTGGTGCAGCGGGTGGTCGCCGACCCGATGGCAGTGTTGCTCCCGGCGTCGCACCGACTCGCGGACCGTGCCGAGATCCGGCTGGCCGACCTCGCGGGTGAGGACTGGATCACCACACCGATGGCCGACGCCCGGGACATGGCACAGGGGGAGTGCCGGTCCGTCGGCGGGTTCGAGCCGCGCCTGCGCCACGTGGTGCAGGACAGCGCCCAGCTCACCGCGCTCGTGCACGACGAGCAGGGCGTCACCCTCGCATCGTCGACATGGGCACCGCCCGACGGCGTGATCCGGCGTCCCTACGCCGGGGCGGGGGCAGCGCACTGGGTGGTTGTCACGGCACCGGGCCGGGTCGCGCCGGAGGTGGCCGTGACCATTACCGAGGTCGTCCGCAGCCGCTACGAGGAGCTGCGCGCCCGGGCCGTCAGCGGGAAGGTGCCACAGCCCCGGTGATGATCGCGCACCGACCGGAGCGAGGCGGCTCATTGCCTCCGGACCCGCGGCCTCGGGGAGAGCATCAACGAATGCGGAGTACCTGCCCGGGCCGGATGAGGTCCGGATTGCGGAGCAGCTCACGGTTGCGGGCGAAGATCCCGCGCCAGCCGCCGGGCGCTCCGGTCCGCGCCGCGATCCGGCCCAGCGTGTCACCGGCGTGGACGACGTAGCGGCTGGTCGTGGTCGTGGTCGTGGACTTGGATGTGGACTTGGATGTGGACATCGACGTGGACGTGTCGATGGCGCTCCCGGTGTGCTCCGGGGAGCTGGCCGGGCCGGGCGCCCCCGGGCTCGGCGCGTACCCGGGCGCGCCGGCCCTGCGGGAGCAGACCGGCCACGCGCCCCAGCCCTGCACCGCCAGGACCCGCTCGGCCACGGCGATCTGCTGCTCCCGCGTGGCCTGGTGAGCGGCCGGCGCATACTGCAGGCCGCCGAACCCGCGCCAGGTGGCGGGAAGGAACTGCAGGCCGCCGGAGTAGCCGTTGCCGGTGTCGATGCTCCAGCGGTTCCCGCTCTCGCAGTCCGCCACGCCATCCCACACGTCGGCCGGGGCGGCGACGGCGGGCACCGCGACCGTGGGCAGAGCCAGCCCCGCCACCACCATCCCAGCCGCGAGCTCGGTGCGGCACCGTGTCGGGGGCTCGGGCGTCACGGAATAGGGGTTGATCAGCATCGCGTCCTCCCGATCGACGGTCGCCCACCATCGTCGGACGGACAACGCGTCGAGGGGCATGCTATCGGACCCCGTAGCCCCATGCGGCGGACCGGGTCCAGGCCGACGATCTACACTTGCCCGGTGCGACTGGAGGTGCGGCACCTCGAGGTGCTCGTGGCCATCGAGGAGGCCCGCAGCATCAGCGGTGCGGCGCGCTCGCTCGGTATCGATCAGCCCCACGTGACGCGCCAGCTGCGGCGGATAGAGCAGCGCCTCGGGGTCGAGGTTTTTGCCCGCACGAGCAAGGGCGTCACCTCGACCACGGCGGGCCTGCGGGTGCTGGTGCTGGCCCGGCGCGCGCTGGGCGTCCTCGACGATCTCGCCGTGGCCGACGCCCCGAACTCGGACGGCGCGCCCGAGACGCTGCGCGTCCTGTACTACGGCGTCCCGGCGATCACGATTCTCGACGACCTGACGGCGATGCGGCCCGAGCTGCGCGTTCGGTTCTCCACCACCACCGCCCGCGACGCCTACGAGCAGCTCCGCGCGGGGCAGGCGGACCTGTTCCTGGGTATCTGGCTGCCGCACGTGGAGTGGCCGACGCCGGGCCCGTTGGCCACGGTGGAGATCCTGGCCGATCCGACCCACGTGTACCTCGCGGCCGACCACCCGCTGGCCGCCCGGGCCGAGCTGCGCCTCGCCGATCTCGCCGGGGAGGGCTGGATCACCGGGGTCGATCCCGACAGCTGGACGATGGTGTCGGAGGAGTGCCGCCTCGTGGGCGGGTTCGATCCCGTGCTGAGCCACCGCGTCGGTGAGGAGGACGCGATCTCGACGCTGCTCTCCCGCGGGCAGGGCGTGATCCTCGGCTCGTCGGTGGCCGGCCGACGTCCAGGCGTGGTGGGACGCCCCTACCAGGGATCATCGCCGGCCCGGTGGATGGAGGTTCACCAGCCCGGACGCGTGGACAGGGAGCTGGTCGGCACCGTCGCGGAGCTGCTCCGCCGCCGGTACGCGGCGTGGAGCGAGGCCGCGCGAGCATGACTCAGGCGAGCGCGGGGGAACCCTGCGGTTCGGCTGGCGGTGGCGCGGGCCACAGGTAGCCGGCGGGCAGGCCGTGCTCGCTGATCTCCTGCTCGACGACCGGTCCGGCTCCGATCCACACCTCGGTGGACGGATCGACGGGCGCGTCCGCCACCCCGGTGGGGCCGACCGCGACGACGAGCACCCCGGCGGCGGCCAGCCCGACGCCCGACAGCGTCATCCCGCGGACCGCGGGCACCCCGGTCGTACCGAGGTAGGGGTTGAGCAAGCCGTCGTCGTCGGTCATGTCTTCTCCTCACGTCACCCGCCGGTGGTCTCCGCCCCGTCTGGACGGCAACCGGCGTCGCTGCCGGGATCGGTACCCCCGACAGTACTGCCGTCCGGGTCCGCGGCCGTGGGTTCGGCTGGGAACCGGCCAGCGATCATCATGTCTCCATCGATCCTGCCTGGTTCGTCTGGCCGCGGCCATGCCGGCACGGCGTCGCGCGCATGTCGGGGCGGTCATGCCGAAGACGTCACCGGCTGGTCAGCACAGAATCGGCGCCACTCAAAGGCGGGTCGATGACCACCCGATCCGGTGGTAGGTGACGCGCCCGAGCCTCTGCGATCGCCCGGTCGCGGCGGGCGTCGACGTCGGCGAGCAGGCCCGGGAGCCGGCGCACCAGGGGCAGCCGCGCCATCCAGGCGTAGTGCCGCAACGACGTCCCCGGGTCGTGTACGGCGGCCAGGGCGTGCGCTTGGCCGAGGGCGCCACGGGTGGCGGCCGCGACGAACAGGTGCCAGTCGGGCTGCACCGCCGCATCCAGCTCCAGTCGCTCATCGCCCGCGCGCAGCAGTGGCCGGCCGTCGGGGCCCGCTCCCAGCGTCGCGACCGCTGCGGCAAGGGCTGAGTCGAGCACCGGCGCCGAGGTGCCCTCGGGCCACAGGGCGGCCGCAAGATCATCGCGGGTCGAGGAGCCCAGCAACCCGAGATACGCCACCATCTCGACGGTGCGGGGCGCCGCAGGCACGTCGTTGCCATCGCGCAACAGCCGAGGCGGGCCGAACAGCCCGACGACCACCACGACCGCCTCGGGATCCACCGCGCCCGACAGCTGCACCGTCGAGGACCGGACGTCGGGCAGCTCCGTCGTCCGCTCGGCCGCGGCGAGCCGGGCCAGCGCCGCGCAGGTGGCCGGGGCGAGGGCCTGCGCCCCGACGGTGATGTCCAGCTCGGGGCAGTTCAACGTGCCCGTCGCCCCTAGCTGCAGGCGCCACCGGGCCCGCCGGTCGGTGCCGATGACGATCACGGCGGGACTACCGAACCAGTCCGAGCCCGCGCCGACGCGCAGCGCCGTCAGCTCGTCGTCGGAGGGAGGCGCAGCAAGGATGACGATGTCACCGCGGACGGGCCGGTCGAGCACCTGGGCGAGGCGTTCGACATGGCGCAGGCGCGGGCTGAAATCGGCCAGCTCCGCACCGAAGCCGACGAGGGTCACCAGAGGCGCCTCCGACCAGCGCTTGACGACGAGCTCGACGGCCAGCGCCGCCGCCACCATCCGACAACCCGGCTCGTCGCCCTCGAGCGCGATCACGCCGCCCGCGGGCAGGTTGAGCAGGAGCCGCCCAAAGCGGTCTGGGCCCAGCGAGACCAGTCCGGGCAGGCCGGGAGCGACGTCGGGCACGTCCCCGAGCGGCACCGACCGGTCCAGCAGCCAGCGCGCACCACTCTCGGTGGCTTCGAAGGGTGTGGGTGGGTGGCGGTCGGGGGCAGCGAGGCGCAGCTCCAGCAGGTCGTCGCTCAGGTGCGCGGCCACGAGTTGCGGCGCGGGCGTCCCGCGCTGCGCGAGGCCCGCCGTCAGCCCGCGAAGCGCCATCTCGAGGAACGCCCCGCCTTCGACGTCGGCCCCGACGTGCGCGGACTCCTCGACCGCTGCCGCCGCCGTGTCCGGCACGGGCACCCCGGCACCCTCGGGACGTCGGCCCGCCCGTCGCTCGCGCAGACCGTCGAGGGTGTCGAGCAGGCCGTCTGCGAGCAACCGCGCGTGGACGAGATCCCACGCCAGGGCCGCGCGGCTGTGCTGCGCGGGAGCGGGGGTGGCGCCCTCCGGCGACGGGTCATCGGGGATCGTCCCGACGCCCGCCGCCGGTGCGGCGTTCTCCGACACCGCACCGGGCGCAGGGTCACTGCGCCCGGGAGCGGGAAGGGCAGCGATCGCCGGGCCGGCGCTGCGGGGCAGCTTCACCAGGCCCGGGCCGCGCGCGTCGCCCGGCATGAGTACCGTCCAGCCGTTGCCGATCACGCTGTCCTCGTTGATGGGCACCCCCCCTGGCCCGCTTCGGCCGTGGTTGAGCGCGAGCAGGTCGCGGTAGCGCAACGTCGAGCCGAGGTATTGCGCGGACAGGTCCCACATCCGTAGGCCCTCCGCGTCGGCCGGGCGCCGTAGAACGAGCAGCCGGATGTCGCTACGCGATGATGCGGCGGCGGTGGGCCGGGGCCGCGCGCGCATGACGGGGCGCAGTGGAGGGACGGGGCGGGTGGCCGTCGACGCCCGGGCCAGGCGCACCGCGAGACGGCGCTGCCAGCGCAGCGTGAGTGGGGCCTCGACGACGCTGCCGCGGCCGCGCAGCAACAGCAGCTCACCGGCCAGCGCGACGTCGACCCCGGCTGTCGCGACGGCAGCCAGGACAACGACGTACCACGGTGCGCCGGTCAGTGCCGCCCACAGTGGGGCGAGGACGACCGCCGCGGTCGCCACGAGACCCAGCACGGCGATCCGCCGCTGCCGGGCACCCGCCGCGGGCCGGCCGTCGAGCACCCGGAGCTCGTCGACGAGCGATCGCCGGTCCGGGCGCGCCGCACTTACCAGCAGGGCGACCCCGGCCGCCACGAGGAGGGCCGCGAGGAGGGCCGCGAGCACCAGAGTGATCATCCCGCGGCCTCCTCGAGCCCGTCGATCTCGCGTACCAGCTGGTGGCCGAGCTCGCGGGCCGAGCGCATCAACGCCGTTGAGCTGAGGCGACCCGACCACTCCCCGGCGAGCGTCCCGGCGCCGGTCGGGTCGTAGGCGATGCGCCCCAATACCCGCGCCGAGGGGCCGTCACCGTCGTCGAGGACGGTCTGGACCTCCCGCGGCGAGCGCCGGTCCGCCACCCCCGTCACGACGGCGACGAACACCGGCAGTTCCACCTCCAGCCCCCGCAGCCGCGAGCGAAGGTGCGCCACGGCGTCGACGGTCG
The DNA here is from genome assembly GCA_043716935.1 of Pseudonocardia sp. GTDB lineage: Bacteria > Actinomycetota > Actinomycetes > Mycobacteriales > Pseudonocardiaceae > Pseudonocardia. The sequence goes on along the minus strand of JAYSXW010000452.1, from coordinate 2,035 downwards.
GTCGGGTGACGACGAGCAGCGCGGCCGCGTAGGGCAGCAGGTCTTCCACCGGCGTGTAGGGGTGCAGCCGGCCGCAATCGGCGACGACGTCGATGTCGGGGAGCGTGTCCAGCAGCGCCCCGATCGACGCCCACCGGCCGTGCACCGCGTCGAACTCGGCCGTCGAGGACATTCCGAGCAGCACCTGCAGGCCGCCCGGCAGCGACTGCACGTGGTCGAGGACGTCGGCGCCGTCGACGACCCCGGCTGCGTACCCGACCAGGCCACGGTCCGCATCGAGCGGCTCGCCGTCCTCGCCGCGTAGCCGGTAGCGCAGGTCACCGCCGTCGGGATCGAGTTCGGCGAGTATCGCGCGCCGCGGCCAGGTGGCCGCGAGGCTCAGGGCCGTCGTGCTCGCGCCGGGGGCCCCCTTCACCGATGCGACCGCGATGAGTGCCATCAGCGCTCCCGGCATTCGTCCAGGACCTGAACCGGATTGACATCATAGAGCACTGTCGCGGTCAACGACTTGGCGGCGCTTGCGCCCGCGACGTCAACGGCCTGCCGGTCACTGCCGGGCGGGCCGGAGCGGATCGTGACCGACAGCGTGAGGGTGCCGTCCGGTCCCGGTTTGGACCGCAGCACATGCGCCTGCGGCAAGATCATCTCGGCGTGGCCGTCGGGATCGGCGCGGTAGAGCCGCACGACTCCCCGCTCGGGCACGCCCTCGGCCGGGTAGGCGCCCGCGATGAGCGTGACGCCGACACTCGAACACGTCGACTCCGCACCCGGCGCCGACGTGATCTGAGCTACCGGTGCCACGGCTGCGGCAACCGTGCTGGTGCCCAGCCACGCCCCGCCGGCCAGGGAAACCGCGCCGAGCCCGGCCATCGCCCATCGCCGCCCGCGGCCGGGCCGCCGGCTCAGGGAGTCGATCGCCTCCGGCCGTCCCCATACCGATCCGTCGGGATCAGGACGTGACATCGTCGTCGCTCCTGCGCATCGCGTCCTGCCGTTCCTGGAGCTGGTTCGGCGCCGGCGGGCCCGTCGGCGGCGCCAGCGGGCCCCCGCTCGTCCGGCGCGCGACGTCGAACTGGTTGAACTCGGGCGTCGGGCTCGGGGACGGGGTCGCCGGCAGTGGCGCGACCGGCGGGGGACTCACGGGCCGCGGCGCGTCCTGCTGGCTCGGCGGTGTCGCCCGGGCGGGGGGCGCCCCAGCCGAAGCCGGCGACGGGGTGCGCAGCTGGACATCGAGGACGTTCACCGGCGGCAACGTCCGTACCTGCAGCTCCGCCTGGTCGATCACCGTCATCGGCAGTGATACGACCAGCGGTACCGGTGCAGCCAGCCGGACCGCAAGTGGCGTCGGCGGTTGTGCCTGTGCCGGAGCCACGGATCGGTCCGGGATCTGGGGAGTGAGAATGGGGGGGTTCCGTCGGATGACCGGTGAACCCGGCGCCGCCTCCGCCACCAGATACCTGCGATAGATGTCGAGAGTGTCCCGCACCGGCGTCGCGGCCGTGAAGGGCCGCGGATCGAATGCGGCATCTGGAACCGTCACAGGGTTCGCCTCCGGGCGAGCGACGGGCATGTCCGACCCGCTGCGGGGACGGTCGAACTCGGCGTCGGCCCGCTCGGTCACCGATACGGCAGGGATCGCTCGAGGCACGGACGGGCGCTCCGCAAGGACGGGCTGGCGCGGCAAGGCCGGGCTGGCATGAACGATCGGCACGTCGACGGGCCCGATCGCCGGTCGGTCCGGGCGCGCAGCCGTCGCCGGAGCGGTCTGCGTGGGGGTGTCGTTCGTTGAGGGGATGTCGGTGGGTGTGGAGTGGTCGGTTGAGGATGGGGTGGTCGGCCGGGTTGTGTCGGTGGGTGTGGAGGTGTCGGTGGGTGCGGGGTGGTCGGTTGGAGATGAGGTGGTCGGCCGGGTCGTGCCGGTCGGCCGGGTTGTGTCGGTGGGCCGGGTTGTGTCGGTGGGTGTGGGGTGGTCGGTTGGGGATGGGGTGGTCGGCCGGGTTGTGTCGGTGGGCCGAGTTGTGTCGGTGGGTGTGGG
>JAYSXW010000451.1:0-3184 GCA_043716935.1 Pseudonocardia sp. | reverse complement strand
GGCTGGATCCTGGCCACGACGGCTGCAGCGGGCGCTGCCCGCGTACTCAAGAGAGTGGGCTGAGCGCACAATCCACCCGCACGAGCGCGATCGGGGGCGCAAACCGCCCCGGACCAGTGGCGTCACCACCCACAGCTGGAACCGGCCGGCGGGCCACACACCGCCTGGTCAGCGGCGCAACCGGGCGGCCGCCTCCCGCAGCGTGGCGGTGGCGGCGGCGCGGTCGACGCGGGTGGGCTCGCCGTCCGCGATCACCTGTTCGCCGGCCACCCAGACGTCGCGGACCAGCCGTGATCCCCCCGCCCAGACCAGGTTGGACAGCAGTGCGGCGTCGTCGTCGGGGGCGATGAAAACGGGATCGTCGAGGTCGACGTGAACCAGGTCGGCCCAGCGCCCCACCTCCAACGCGCCGAGGTCGTCACGGCCGATCGCCGCCGCGCCGTCGCGGGTGGCCATCAACAACAGCTCGGCGGCGGTGAGCGCGGCGGCGTCGCCGCTACCTACGCGGGCCAGCAGACCGGCGAGCCGGGCCTCCGACCACAGGTCGAGATCGTCGCCGGAGGCGGGGCCGTCGGTGCCCAGCCCGACGCGGACGCCGGCCCGTCGCAAGGTCGTGGTGCGCGCGATGCCGGCGGCGAGCTTCGCGTTCGAGCCCGGGCAGTGCGCGACCGCTGTGCCGCGGGCGGCGAACAGGGCCACGTCGGCGTCGGAGAGGTGGACGGCGTGGGCGGCGAGGACACGCCCGTCGAGCAGGCCGACCTCGTCGAGCAGTGCGGGCACCGAGCCGTGCGACGCCCGCTGCGTCGCGTCCTCCTCCGCTGCCTCCGCGACGTGCACGTGCACCAGCGCGCCACGAGCGCGGGCGTGCTCCCCGACCGCGCTCAGCGCCTCGGGCGGCAGCGTGTACGCCGCGTGCGGGCCGTACCCCAGCTCGATGCGCTCCCACGGCCCCGACCGCAGCCCGACGGCGTCGATCCGCTCCGACACCTCGTCGAGCAGCTCCGGCCAGGTGCCGAGCCGGTCCCAGCCCGGCGCGGCGATGATCCCCGGCGTCAGGAGCACCCGGGACCCGACGGCGGTGACGGCGTCGATCATCTCGTCGGCGTAGAAGTACATCTCGACGCTCGTGGTGCAGCCGGTGCGCAGCAGCTCGACGCAGCCGGCGGTCATACCGGCGTGCACGTCGGGGCCGGTCATCCGGCCTTCCGCCGGCCACATGACCTCGTGCAGCCACCGCAGCAGCGGCAGGTCCCCGCCCATCCCCCGCAGGACCGTCATCGGGGTGTGGGCGTGGGTGTTGACCAGCCCGGGCAGCAACGCGCCCCGCAACGCCCGGACGGGCGTGTCCGACGCCGGGGCCTGGGCGCGCGACCCGACGAAGGAGATCCGCCCACCCGCGTCGACGTCCACGACACCGTCGCGCAGCACGGAGCACGCGGCGTCGCAGGGCAGGACGACGGGGGCGGTGAACCGGACGGCGGATCGTGTCGAGGACTCCGTCACCGACGGCGTCGTCTTCTTCGTCACCGACGGGGCTCCAGCAGCGATCGCAGCGAGCGGAACGGCGGCAGCCAGGCGCCGGCCTCGGGCAGCGAGTCGAGGGTGATGCGCGGCAGGGGCTCACGGAACACACCCTCGATGTCCTCGAGATCGATGAACTCGAAGACCTCGGAGTTGACCGCGAAAGAGGCGTGCTCGCGGAACCCGATGATCGTGACGTACGTCCCGGCCTTCTGGAGTTCCTCCAGAGGCTCCTTGAACGCCCGCCCGTCCCCCGACGCCACGACGACGTGCTCCAGCCGCCCCTCGCCGGACCGCAGGGCGATATGGGCGAGCATGTCGTCGTCGACGTCGGAGTCCTCGGCCACCTTCGGCTTCGCGAACACCGCGAACCCGACATTGCGCAACGCCTCCACCCACGGGCGCACGACCTCGGTGCTGCCCGGAACGACGTTGGTGAACACGGTCGCCTCGGCCACGGACTCGGGCCCGGCCAGCTCCAGCAGCCACCGGCCCACGGCGTCGAACCGCGGCCGGAACGCCGCTGTCGGGCGCGCGCCCAGCAGCGTGCCCAGGCTCATGTCCATGTTCGGCGCGTCCCAGACGAGCAGCACGCGGGGCGGTGGACCGAGGGGGGCGGTCATGCGCGGTGTCGATGGGTGGACGGGATCATGGCGCGACCCTATCCGGCCAGCGTCCTCGCGCATGGACAGCGCAGCCGAGGAGCCCGACCCGACCTCCGACGCCGTGGGGATCGCCCGTCGGAGCTCGGAAGCGATGGCGCGGGCCGACGCCGCCGCCCGCCAGGTGCCGGGACCTCCGGCCCCCACCCGACGCGCACGCTCCGACTCGCGCGCACCTACGCCCCGACTCGCGAGGGGCGGTGGAGTCAGGCGGTGGGGGGGTGGATGAAGGCGGGGCGGGTGGCGGGGTCGGGTTGGTCGTAGTAGCGGTGGTAGACCGGCGTCAGGGCGCCGGACACGGGTGGGACGATCCAGCTCCAGTCGGCCGGGCAGCGGCGCCCCGCGCCCTCCTCCCGCGCCAGGTGGGCCAGGAACCGTTCCGACTCGGTGTGGTGGTCGGTCATGGTGACGCCGGCCTCGTCGAAGGAGTGCTGCACCGCCCGCACCATCTCGACGACGGCACGGTCGCGCCAGAGGGTGCGCTCGGAGCTGGTGTCGAGCCCGAGGCGGGCGGCGACCTCCGGGAGCAGGTCGTAGCGGTCGGCGTCGGCGAGGTTGCGGGAACCGATCTCGGAGCCCATGTACCACCCGTTGAACGGGGCTGTGGGGTAGGTGACGCCACCGACGGCGAGGGGCATGTTGCTGATCGCGGGCACTGCGTGCCAGCGCAGCCGCAGCGCGGCGAACCACCCGTGGTCGGGATGGCTCAGCGGTACCTCCAGTACGGCGTCGTCGGGGACCTCGAAGATCTCGGGTCGGCCGTCGCCCGCAGCGATCAGCAGGGGCAGGACGTCGAAGCGGCCGGCGGGCTCGGGGCGGCGCCAACCCAGGGCGACAGCGTGGTCGGTCAGTTCCACGTTACGGCCGTCGCCGCGGATCTCGCCCGAGGCGGTCCGGTGCCCGGCGTAGCGGACGAGTTGGTCGTTGACGATGCGCGGGCCGGGCGCGCCGGGCCGGTCGGGGGCGAACACGGTGATCGTTGACCGGATCCGGCCGTCCCG
>JAYSXW010000046.1:0-6160 GCA_043716935.1 Pseudonocardia sp. | reverse complement strand
GCGGCGAGCACGAGGCCGGCGGCGGTCACCATCAGCAGGGTCTGCAGCAGCTCGTCGAGCTGACGGTGCTCCGAGGTCAGGTCGAGCGCGGCCTGCACCACCACCGTCCCCGCGTCACCGGCCTTCGCGTCTGTGCGGACGAGCACGTCGTGGCCGCCGATGCGGGTCCGGACGATCTCGGCGGTGCCGGTCCCCGCGACGCGGTCCATGGCGTCGGTGAGCGGCAGGCCCGCGGGCCGGCCGGTGGTCGCGGTGGTCCGCCCGCCGGATCGGATCGCCAGCCACATCCCGGACGGAGGGTCCTGCACGTCGTCGGTCCGCGCGGTGGTCAGGGCGAGGGCGGCGTCATCGCTCGCGCTGCGGGCGTGCAGGAACACGAGCAGTGCGGCGCCGGCGATGAGGGCCACCACCAGCGCGGTGACGATCGTGGACTGCGCTCCGAGGCGGATCGTGGCCCGGCGGACGAGGGCGGCGTCGGCTCCGCGGGGGCGTCTCACAGCGAACCCAGCTGGTACCCGCGGCCGCGCACGGTGGCGACGATGCCGCGGCCGAGCTTGCGACGCAGGTAGTGCACGTAGGTGTCGACGATGATCTCGCTGCCGGCCTCGGGGAAGACGACGGCGAGCAGGTCGTGGCGGCTGTGGACCTGGGCGGGCCGGCCCGCGAAGGTGGCGAGCAGCGCGCATTCACGGTCGGACAGGCGAACGTCCTCGCGGCCGTCGGTGGCGACGACTAGGCGGGTGTCGAGATCGAGCCGGCCCGCGCCCAACGGCAACGAACGAGCGGTGTCGAGGTGCCGGCGGCGCAACGCCCGCAGCCGGGCCAGCAGCTCGTCGACGTCGAAGGGTTTGCCGAGGTAGTCCTCGGCGCCGGCATCGAGGCCCTCCACCCGGTCGGACGGGGTGGCCAGCGCCGAGAGCATGAGAGCCGGGGTGGTCACGCCGCGACTGCGGAGCCGGCCCAGTAGGTCGACGCCGTCGATGGCCGGGAGCCGGCGGTCCAGCAGCAGCACGTCGTAGGCGCGGGTGAGGGCCAGGTGCAGCCCGCGGTGCCCGTCGGGAGCCGCGTCGACCTCGTAGCCGTCCTCGGTGAGCAGCGACCTCAGCATCGCCTGGAGCTCGGGATCGTCCTCGACCACCAGCACACGTGGACAGCCGGCATCTGTGGTGCTCACCCCTCCATCCTGCTCCCTCGCCCCGGCCGCTTCTGAGGAATCCCCAAGGACCGGCGCAGACACTCGGGACTGCCGGACCGTTGTCGACGAGAGGACCCACGATGAACCGCCCCGAGCCCAACCACCTCCGCCGGCGTGCCGAGGGACGTCGCCGCGTCGGCCGGGCCACGGGATGGACCGCGGCGACGGGTGGTGTGCTGGCCGGGGTCTTCGGGCTGGCGTTCGCCTACGACATGCCCACCGCGACCGCCGCTCCGGCGGCGGTCGCCTCCGCGGCCTCCGACGACGACCCGGTGCCCGTTCCCGCACCCGTCACGCCGCCGAGCACGGTGGCGCCGCATCGGCACCACGCGTCCCCGACCGCCACGCTGCAGCCGCCGGCCGCAGCCCCCGGACCGTCCACGGGCGGCTCGAGGCACGCGTCGTCGGGCGCGTCGTGATTGATGTCGCGGTCGGGGACCGGGTCGAGCTGCGCGCGTGGGGCAGCACGGCGGCGCTCGTCGTCGAGGATCCGGCGGCGCTCCCGGCGGCCGAGCGGGTGCTGATGCGCGAGCTGGCGGCGGTCGACGCGGCCTGCAGCCGGTTCCGGATCGACTCCGAGATCACCCGGCTGCACGCCCTCGCCGGGACTGCTGTGACGGTGAGCCCGCTGCTGGCGGAGGCGCTGACGGTGGCGCTGCGGGCGGCCCAGCTGACCGACGGCGTGGTCGATCCCACCGTCGGGAGCGCGGTGCGCGCGCTCGGCTACGACCGCGATCTCGCCGACCTGCCGAGGGACGCGCCGGGGCCGGTGCAGGCGCCGCTGCCCGCGCCGGGCTGGTGGCGCGTCACCTGGGACCCGATGAGCCGCCGGCTGCTGCTGCCGCACGGCGTCGAGCTCGACCTGGGCGCCACCGCGAAGGCGCTGGCCGCCGACCGGATCGCCGTCCAGGCATCCGAGGAGGTGGGGTGCGGTGTGCTCGTCAGCCTGGGTGGTGACGTGCGCGTCGCCGGTGCGGCCCCGGTCGGCGGGTGGCGCCTCGGTGTCGGCGACGACCACGAGCATGCGCAGACCGACCCCGCCGCGACCGTGACGATCACCGTCGGTGGGCTCGCGACGTCGGGCACCACCCGTCGCCGGTGGCGGCGTGCGGGCCGGGACCTGCACCACATCGTCGATCCCCGCACCGGCGACGTCGCCGACGGCTACTGGCGCACCGCCAGCGTGGCGGCCGCGTCGTGTGTCGACGCCAACACCGCGAGCACCGCCGCGATCGTCATGGGTGCCCACGCGCCGGTGTGGCTGGAGCGGTGCCGGCTGCCGGCGCGGCTCGTGGCCGTCGACGGCCGGGTGGTCAGGACGACCGGCTGGCCCGGGCCCGGCGGGGAGGAGCTGGCGTGAACCAGGCGTTCTGGTTCGCCAGCCGCGCGACCGGTCTGGTGTCGCTCCTGCTCATCACCGCGACGGTGGTGCTCGGCGCGTTGCACTCGGGGCGCGCGGCGACGCGGAGCTGGCCGCGGTTCACCCTGCACGCGCTGCACCGCAACGTGTCGCTGCTGGCGCTGACCTTCCTGGCCGTGCACATCGCGACCGCGATCGTCGACCCGTACGCGGGCATCGCCTGGATCGACGCCGCGGTGCCGTTCGTCTCGGTCTACCACCCGTTCTGGCTGGGGCTCGGTGCCGTCGCGTCCGACCTGGTGCTCGCCGTGATCGTGACCAGCCTGCTGCGCGCCCGCATCCCGCTGCGCCTCTGGCGGGGTGTGCACCTCGCGAGCTACGCGCTGTGGCCGCTCGCCCTCGCGCACGGCCTCGGTATCGGAGGGAGCGACAGCTCGCTGCCGTGGGTCCTGTCCGTCGACGCGCTGTGCGCCGTGGCCGTGATCGTCGCGGTGGCGCGCCGCCTGCGGCGCGGCCATCCCGACGACGAGGCCCGCCGGGCCGCCGAGCTGGCGCGCCGATGACCGCGCTGCAACCGTGGCGCCCACCCGTCGACCATCCACGCCTGCTGGCCGGCTGGGTCGAGTCGGGCGCCGGGGCCGGGTTCGCCGACCACCACGACCGGTACGGCCCGGTGCCGGTCGGACGCGGCAGCTCGGCACGGTTGATCGAGGTCGTGGCCCGGTCGGGGCTGCGCGGTCGCGGCGGAGCGGGGTTCCCGACGGCCCGCAAGCTGCGGGCCGTGGCCGATGCCCGGGGCCGCAAGGTGGTGGTGGCCAACGGCTGCGAGGGTGATCCGGCGAGCGCGAAGGACGGCGTGCTGCTGGAACTCGCCCCTCACCTCGTGCTCGACGGCATCGCGCTCGCGGCCGCCGCCGTCGGCGCCGCGGAGGCGATCCTGTGCGTGCACGCAGGCAGCCGGCTCGTGCGCACGCTCGCCGCGGCCCTGGACGAGCGTCGTGATCCGGTCGCTGTCCGGGTGGCCGAGATCCCGCGCCGCTACGTCGCGAGCGAGGAGTCGGCGCTGGTCAACGCCCTGACGACCGGTGACGCCGTACCGACCGTGAGCCCGCCGCGCCCGGCGCAGCGGGGGGTGCGGGGGCGGCCGACGCTCGTCGACAACGTCGAGACGCTCGCCCACCTCGCGCTCGTCGCCCGTTACGGTGACGCCTGGTTCCGGGAGGCGGGCACCCCCGAATCGCCGGGCACCACGCTCGTGACGGTCGGCGGGGCGGTGGCGTTGCCGGGCGTCTACGAGATAGACCTCGGGTTGCCCGTCGGCGATGTGCTGGCGCTCGCGGGCGGCGCGACCGAGCGGTTGAGCGCCGTGCAGCTCGGCGGATTGGGCGGGAGCTGGCTTCTGCTGCAGCACGCCACCGGACTGCCGCTGACACACGAGGACTGCCGGGCCGCCGGTGCGTCGCTGGGGGTGGCGGCGGTGATCGCGTTTCCCGAGCGGGCGTGTGGCATCTCCGAGACCGCGCGGGTCCTGCGGTACCTCGCCGACGAGTCGGCGGGCCAGTGCGGGCCCTGCATGTTCGGGCTCCCATCGGTGGCCGACGACATGGAGCACCTCTCGGCGGGGGCCGATCGGTCGGCCACGGTGTTGCGGCGCCTGCGGGGCCGGCTGGAGGTGATCCCCGGCCGTGGGGCCTGTGCCCATCCCGACGGTGCGGTCCGGTTCGCGGCCGCCGCCCTGCGCGTGTTCGCCGCGGACGCCGACCGCCACGCCCACGGCGTGCCGTGCGCGTGGGCGGGCTCGCCGATGTGGATGCCGGTATGACCGGGCTGGTCGTAGACCCGATCAGCTGTCACGCCCATGGGCTGTGCGCGGAGCTGCTGCCCGAGCTGGTCCGCCTCGACGAGTGGGGCTACCCGATCGTCGACGACCCCGCCGTCCCGTCCGCCCTGCTGTCCGAGGCGCGAGCCGCCGCCGTCGCCTGCCCGACCCTCGCACTGAGGCTGACCAGGGATCCGGTGTGAACGACGCAGCTCAGTTACGGCGGCCTGCCCGCCACGTTCTGACCCCTCGGCACGCGGCGATATGACGACTGCCGACGTTACTGAGGACGATTGGATGTTGTGCATCGGCAGCTGCACCTGACCGTTTGACACCAAGTCAAATAGTAGCTGGTCAGGCCCCCTGCGGCGCGGCCGCTTGATCTTGAGCGGCTGAGGATGATGATGGTGGGGTGGTTGATGACGCCGCGTCCGTCGCGGAGCTGCGTGAGCAGCTTGCGGTGGTCGTCGCGGCGCTGGCGCAGCGCGATGTGGTGATCGCGGAGCTGCGGGCGGAGAACGCGGAGCTGCGCCGCCAGCTCGGCCAGAACTCGCGCAACTCCTCCAAGCCGCCGAGCACCGACGGGCTCGCGAAGCCGGCACCGAAGTCGCTGCGCCGACGCTCTGGCCGCAAACCTGGCGGGCAGCCGGGGCATCCCGGGTCGCGGTTGGAGCAGCTCAGCGCTCCAGACGGGGTGCTGCGCCACGAGCCGGCGGCGTGTGGGGGGTGCGGGTCGGGCCTTGAGGGTGCCGCGCAGGTCGGGGTGCGGCGAAGGCAGGTGTTCGACATCCCGCCGATCGCGGTGCGCGTCACCGAGCACCAACTCATCGAACCCTCGCTGCGGCTGCGGCACGATCACCGCCGGGCAGGCACCCGAGGGGGTTGGGACACCGGCGCAGTACGGGCCGCGGATCGCCGCGATCATGGTCTACCTCTGTCGTCGGACAGTTCCTGTCCAAGGCCCGCACCGCGACCGCGCTGGCCGAGTTGTTCAACACCCCGGTGTCGGCCGGCACTGTCGCGGCGATGACCGCGCGGGCTGCTGGCGGGCTGGACGGGTTCCTCGGCCTGGTCCGCGATCAGATCGCCGCCGCCCCGGTGGCGCACTTCGACGAGACGGGGCTGCGGGTCGAGGGGAAGCTGCGGTGGGTGCACTCGGCGTCGACCGGCAAGTACTCGCTGATCACTGTGCACGACCGCCGTGGCCGCGAGGCGATGAACACCGCCGGCGTGCTGCCCGAGCTCGCTGGGATCGCGGTGCATGACCCCTGGGCTCCGTATGACACCTACCCGCAGCTCACCCACGCACTCTGCAACGCCCACGCCCACGCGCTGCGTGAGCTGGCCGCGGTCACCGAAATCGCCACCGAAATCGCCACCGAGAACGCCGTCGAGGCAGGGCAGTGGTGCTGGGCGACCCAGGTCGCCGACGCGCTGCGTGAACTCAACGTCCTGGTCCGCCACACCGAAGCCCCTGACGCGGCCGCGGTGGCCGCCCAGGTCCGCCGCTACCACGCCGGGGTCGTGATCGGCGCGCGCGCCACTCAGGCCCGCGACAGCAAGCAGGAGCGTAAACATCATGCGTTGGCCCGGCGGCTGCGCGACCGCCAAAGCGACTACCTGCGGTTCGTCACCGACGACTGGGTCCCGTTCGACAACAACGCCGGCGAGCGCGAGATCCGCATGATCAAGCTGCGGCAGAAGGTGTCGGGCTGTTTGCGCACCCTCACTGGAGCGCAGCAGTTCTGCGCCATCCGCGGCTACCTCGCCGCCGCCGCAAAACACG
>JAYSXW010000450.1:0-3186 GCA_043716935.1 Pseudonocardia sp. | reverse complement strand
TGGAGCAGGCCCTCGCCGCGTGGCCGCGCTCGGCCCGGCACCGCGCGGACGTGCACACCGACCTCGCGCTGGCCCTCGCCTCCGCCCGCCCCGAAGAGTCGGCCGAGCACGCGCGCGTGGCCCGCGAACTGGCGCTGGGCATCGGGTCCGGGCGCACCACGGCACGGCTCTCGCGGCTCGGAAGGGGGACGTGAGGTGAACCGCCCACACCGGTCAGCTCGTCGAGGTGGACTGCTCCGCCCTGGGTGTGCTGACCAGCCGGGCCAACTCGTCCGCGGCCAGGTACGGATCGAGTCGACCCGTCAGCACCCGCTCGGCCAGGCCGGGAAGCCCGGTGGAACCGCGGGCGTCCCCCACGCGCGCCCGCACCTGCTCCAGGGTGATGGCCAGGATCTCGGCCTCGGTCCTGGCCAGCCTCCGACGTCGGCGTTCCTCGCCGGCGTCGAGCCACTCGCCGTGCGCGTCGAGAGCGGCGACGAGGTCGTCGATGCCCTCGCCGCGGGCGGCAACGGTGCGCACCACCGGGCGCCGCCACGCCACGGCCGCGGCCGCCTCGCCGAGAGAGAGCATGTGTCGCAGGTCGCGCACTGTCTGCTCGGCGCCGTCGCGGTCGGCCTTGTTCACCACGAACACGTCGGCCACCTCGAGGATGCCGGCCTTCGCCGCCTGTACGCCGTCGCTCGTGCCGGGGGCAAGCAGCACCACGGTGGTGTCGGCGAGCGCCGCCACCTCCACCTCGGACTGTCCTACGCCCACGGTCTCGACGAGCACCACGTCGCATCCCGCGGCGTCGAGCACCCGGAGGGCCTGCGGGGTCGACCAGGCCAGGCCGCCGAGATGACCCCGGGTGGCCATCGACCGGATGAAGACGCCGTCGTCGATGGCGTGTTCGCCCATCCGGACGCGATCCCCGAGCAGCGCACCGCCGGAGAACGGCGACGAGGGGTCCACGGCGAGAACCCCGACCCGCCGGCCCCTCGCCCGCAGCGCCGTCACCAGCGTGGACGTCGTCGTCGACTTGCCCGCTCCGGGTGGCCCGGTGAGCCCGACGACGTGGGCTCGTCCGGCGTGCGGGGCGAGTGCGGCCGCCACCTCGCGCAGCGTGGGCCCGCCGCCCTCCACCAGCGAGATGAGGCGACCGACAGCGAGGTGCTCACCGCACCGGGCCCGGGCCACCAGGTCCAGGACGTCGACCCGGCGTGCCACGGAACGTGGTCAGCCGGTGGCAGGCACGCGCAGGATGAGGGCGTCGCCCTGCCCTCCGCCGCCACACAGGGCCGCGACCCCGACACCGCCACCCCGGCGCTTGAGCTCCATGGCCAGGTGCAGGGCGAGCCGCGCACCGGAAGCGCCGATCGGATGACCGAGGGCGATGGCCCCACCGTTGGGGTTCACCTTCTCCGGGTCCACGCCCAGCTTGCGTGTGGACACCACACCCACGGCCGCGAACGCCTCGTTGATCTCGATCACGTCCAGGTCCGCCGATGTGATGCCCTCCTTTCGACAGGCCAGCTCGATCGCGTTCGCGGGCTGCTCGTGGAGGCTGGAGTCGTCGGGGCCGGCCACCATGCCCTGGGCGCCGATCTCGGCGAGCCACTCCAGGCCCAGCTCCTCGGCCTTGGCCCGGCTCATCACCACCACCGCGGCCGCGCCGTCGGTGATGGGCGAGGACGTCCCGGCGGTGATGGTGCCGTCGGCGGAGAACGCCGGGCGAAGCCGCCCGAGGCTCTCGGCCGTGGTGTCGGGCCGGATGCCCTCGTCGAGGTCGACGAGCAGCGGGTCACCTTTGCGCTGCGGCACATGCACGGGTGCGATCTCCTCGGCGAACAGCCCGCTCTCCACCGCCCGGCCCGCCCGCTGGTGCGACCGGGCCGCGAACTCGTCCTGGTCTGCGCGCGTGATCTCGTAGCGCGCGTTGTGCTTCTCCGTCGACATGCCCATCGAGACCTGGTCGAACGGGTCATGCAGGCCGTCGTAGGCCATGTGGTCGAGCATGGTGACGTCGCCGTACTTGAAGCCCGGGCGCGACTTCGCCAGCAGGTGCGGCGCCTGCGTCATCGACTCCTGGCCGCCCGCCACCACGACGTCGTACTCCCCGGCCCGGATCAGCTGATCGGCCAGCGCGATCGCGTTCAGGCCCGACAGGCACACCTTGTTGACCGTCAGTGCGGGGACGTCCATCGCGATGCCGGCGGCCACCGCAGCCTGGCGCGCGGGAATCTGTCCGGCACCGGCCGTGAGCACCTGGCCCATGATCACGTACTGCACCTGGTCGGGCGTGATGCCGGCCCTCTCCATGGCCGCCTTGATGGCGACGCCACCCAGCTGCGCACCAGAGAAATCCTTGAGCTGGCCCAGCAACCGTCCCATCGGCGTGCGAGCCCCTGCGACGATGACGGATCCGGACACGTTTCCTCCAGCGACTGCGATGGCAAGGCATATCCGACGATACCCGGAGAGCCCGCCAGCAGTCCCCGATCTCCGCCCGATGTGCTGGGTGATGCGACGCACAAGCCCACGTCAAGCCCGACGCGGGTTACATTCCCGGCATGGCAGAGCACACCAGCTGGGCGGTCACCGGGGTCGATCACATCGGCATCGCGGTGGCCGACCTCGACCAGGCCGTCGCCTTCTACGCCGCCACATTCGGCCTGGTCGCCACCCACGTCGAGTCCAACGAGGAGCAGGGCGTCCGAGAGGCGATGCTGTCGGCCCCCGGCAACGACTGCGGTACCGCGATCCAGCTTCTCGCACCGCTGCGCCCCGAGTCACCAATCGGCAAATTTCTCGACCGTAACGGGCCGGGCATTCAGCAGATGGCGTATCGCGTAGCCGACATCGACGTCACGTGCGCCGCCCTGCGGGAGAAGGGTGTGCGGCTGCTCTACGACGAGCCCCGCCGCGGCACCGCCGATTCGCGCATCAACTTCGTGCACCCGAAGGACGCAGGAGGGGTGCTCGTGGAGCTCGTGGAGCCCGCCGCCGTGCCCTGACGCCGTGCCCGGACATCGCACACGGACATCCTGACGTCCGCACCGCTCCGGCCCCTCCGTTGGGCCAGTGGCCCTGCTCACGGCGGCGCTCGAGCTGTTGTACCGCGCAGTAGCTTCTCGGCAGCAGCCCTGCTGCAGAACTCCACCACGACTCGAGCCACCGGAGGCCAGCCGTGCAGGACATCCTCGACGC
>JAYSXW010000449.1:0-1040 GCA_043716935.1 Pseudonocardia sp. | reverse complement strand
CCGACGAATCGCGCCGGTGCGCCGCCCTCAGCGGTAGAGCAGCGAATCGTTCCCGCCACCCGTGCGGACTGCTGAACTGACCCAGGTGCTCGACGAGGAAGGCGTCGAGACCGCGGGGGGCCCGGCCGGTCAGGTCGGCAACGGTGGTCGTGGGGCGCTCAGAATGGGTCGAGGTCAGGGTCTGGATCTCCTCGAGGTGATCCACGAGCCAGGGCGCCAGTCGTGCGCGCTGCAGGGCACGGCGGTACTCGGAACGGGTCAGGCCGACGTAGCGCGTGGGTCGGCCGAGGGCGGTCAGGCGACGGGCCACCTCGGGGTAACTCACCGCCTCCGCGCCGGTGAGGACGAGAGGTCCTCGTCCGCGGTGGGTCGTGAGCGTCACGACGGCGACGTCGGCGATGTCCCGTGCGTCGACCCTGTTCATCGGGGCGTTGCCGGTGATGCCGGAGATGAAGCCGACCATCCGGATGGTCGGAGCCAGGTTGAGGAGGTTCTGCAGAAAGGCGTAGGGCCGAAGGAACGTGTGGTCCAGTCCAGCGGCCCGGACGGCCTGCTCGATCTCGTTGTGTATCCAGGCCACGGCGACGGGCGCATCCGATCCGATGACGGGTGC
The DNA here is from genome assembly GCA_043716935.1 of Pseudonocardia sp. GTDB lineage: Bacteria > Actinomycetota > Actinomycetes > Mycobacteriales > Pseudonocardiaceae > Pseudonocardia. Next base: position 427 of record JAYSXW010000449.1, on the reverse strand, counting down.
CGACACCTTCACCGGGTGCCAGGCTGGCGAGTGCTTGACCTGCTGTGGCGGCCGACGCCGGACGCACCAGCGCTCGCACCGGCAACCTCTGATCGCTGAGCCGGTCCAGCACGAGACGTCCCGTGGTGCCGGTTGCTCCGATGACCAGGATCATGATCTTTTCTTTCGGTGGGGTGCTGCGGGGTCAGCGGGAGCGAGGGCGGCGGCTGCGGGCCCAGCGTCGAGCGGTCATGCCGCCTGGCTGCTGCATCACCGCGGCGGCCCCGACGCAGGCCCGCCGATGGACGTCGTCGTTCGCGGTCCGCTCGCCACCAACGACATCAGTTTCGTGCGTCGCGTCGTCGTCGCGGGTGCGGGCGTCGCACTCTTCCTCGGCTCGTCGGGGAGAGAGCTGTCGCGAACGGCAGGCTCTCAGCTGTCCTCGGCG
>JAYSXW010000448.1:0-1041 GCA_043716935.1 Pseudonocardia sp. | reverse complement strand
GACGACGGCTTCGGCCGTGGAGGCAGACGACATGCAACCCGACGAGCGCGCCGCGCTGATGGAGGTCCGCGACGGGCTGCGGGCCATGAAACCCGGCGCCCGGCTCCCCGGCCGGTCCGCGACCCAGCAGTCCACCGTCGACGACGAGTTCGGCTGGACCATGACCGGCGCCGGCCGGGCCGACGACGCAGCCCGCGGCGTCGAGGCGCTACGGGCGCAGGTGACCGCGCTCATCGGCGCCCAGGCCGCCGCACCGATCGACTACCAGCGCCTCGCCGCCGTGCTGCTCCCGCAGCTCGTGATGGCGCTCACCGGCGCATCCCCGCGCTGACATCCACACCTCACCAGATCAGGAGATCCACATGTCTGCTCCCCTCAACGTCCGCCCGGTCCCGCTCCGCGACGCCTTCCGCACGGTCGGCTCCGCGGTCGCCTGGATCGGCGGCGTCGTCACCGCCCTCGCCGGATTCGGCATCCTGTCCATCGCCCAGAGCGACGCCACTGTCGGGCTGCTCGGCGCCATCCCCGGTCTCGTCACGCTGGTCACCGCGCTCGCCGCGGCATTCGGCGTGGTGAAGGTGGCGGAGCCGCAGGTGACGCCGGTCAGCTCGCCGGCCACGCTGGTCGACGGCGAGCTGCTTCCGCTGGTGATCGACGCCGACTTCAACGTCTGAACCTGTAACTCTGAGTTACAGGTTGCCAGGTCCTACAGCCACCCGCGTCGACGCGGGTGGCTGTAGGACCTGCGCTCACCGTTACGCACCCGGGGTGATCACGGTCAGGTCGTCGTATGACTTCCGGACCTCGATGGGCTCGTGGGGTGCACGCTCGAAGAGTACCGACGCGCGGGGCTGGTCGAAGGTGCCTTCCGCGTAAGTCGCTACCACGGTGCCGGTCAGCACGCGGCCGCTGCTGTTCGTGTACTGAACGGTTGCGCCGACTTTGATTTCGTTATTCGCCATGAGAAGACTGTAGCACGTCGGCTACGCACCGCGCAAGACTGACCTCCGCCCCACTCTCTCGATCCCAAAACGTCCTGAC
>JAYSXW010000447.1:0-9563 GCA_043716935.1 Pseudonocardia sp. | reverse complement strand
GCGGGTCCTGGTCGGGCGCGAGCGGCTGCGGGTGATCCTGCGCGAGCACCACGTGTCGTTCCAGCGGACCCGGACGTGGAAGGAGTCCACCGACCCGGGCAAGGAAACCAAGCCCGACCGGATCGAGCATGTGACCGGCCACTTACTGATGCGCTGCTTCGCGTTCGACCAGTTCGGGCCGCTGTCGATCCGGGAGGCCCGACCGGACGGCGAACCCATCTACGTGATCATGGACAACCTGTCGGTGAACAAGACCCCTGCCGTTCCGGACCTGGGCGGCGCAACAAGGCCGAGTTGTGCCTGACCCCGACCTACGCGTCCTGGGCGAACCCGATCGAGGCCCATGACCCGGTGAACGTTCACGGTCAACGCACCAGCGGCGTCGGGAAGGCGGACTCGCGGGGCGGCAGGGTGGTGGGCGTCAGAGGTGGTCGGCCAGGGTGGTGCCGGGGACCTTGCCGTCCACCAGCAGCTCGACGCGGTCGGAGTCGGAGAGCTGCCGGAGCAGGAACGCCGTGACCAGGGCGCGGGTGAGGCGGCGGGTCTTCGCGTCGGGACTCCCGGACAGCACCACGTCGCTCCAGTGCGATCCGGAGAGGAAGCCGGTGTGGCCGGCCTTCGTCAGGGTCCGGAGCCACACGTCCCCTCCCGCGGCGGCGGCGATCGGCTCGGCGTGCCCGGCGGCCGGGGCGACGGTGTCCTTGCCGGCCACCAGGTGCAACACGGGGACGGTGATGCGGCGGGCGGCGTCGAGCGCCGACGGGCGGGTCTGCACCACGGCGATGGTGACGACGGCGCGCGCCCGCGGATGGTCGACGGCGGCGAGCAGCGCCACCCCGCCACCGATGCCGTGCCCCATGAACGCGGTGCGCCGGGAGTCGACGCTGATCCGGCCGTCGCCGAGCCGGACGCCGGCGCACACGTCGAGTGTGGTGCGCAGGTCGGCGGCGAACCCGGCGTGGCTGGGCAGCGCGCCACGGTGGCTCGACGGGGCGGCGGCCACGATCCCCCAGGAGGCGAGGTGTCGCAGCAGGTCGGTGTAGCGGGTCGCGGGTTGGAGCCAGTCGTGCCCGAACGCGACGGCGGGCAGCCCGAGCCCCTCCTCGGGCGCGAACACGACGCCGGGGATGCCGACCATGCCGAGGTCACCCCGCAGCACCGGCAGCGGACCGGGCCGCGACAGCTGCTCGACGGCCTCCTTCGCGTTCCGCGCCTCGGGCGGCCGCGGGAACGGGCTGGTCCGGGTCACGGGGCAGGCCTCATGGACACAGACCGTAGTACCGGCGCGGTGCGGGCGACCACCGGAGCGGGGACGGCGCTACCCTCCCGGGCGACCCTGGGGGCGCAACCGGTGCCCCGACCGGTCCGAGCTGCGAGGTTCGCCGATGACGATGTTCCCTCGGGCCGGCCGGGGTGTCGGCGCCCTCCTGGCCGCTGCCGCTGTGGCGATCGGTGTCGCGGGATGCGCCGGTGCCGTCGCCCAGGCCGACGTCGCGACGACGATCAAGGCGAAGCTCGACGAGCGGGGCCTGCCGGCCGGTGCGGTCCGCTGCCCCGACGACCTGAAGGCCGAGGTGGGCCGGTCGGTGCGGTGCGAGTTCGAGGTGGACGGCCAGCCCGTGGACGCGATCGCCACCGTCACCACGGTGAAGGACTCGGTCGCGGACTACGACATCACCACCGCGGCCCGCCCGGTGGCGGAGGCCCTGCTGGACCGTAAGCTCTCCGACCAGGTCGGCAGGCAGCTCGGCGTCACGGTGGATTCCGCGCGGTGCTCCGGCGACCTCCCCCCGGAGATCGACAAGTCGGTCATCTGCATGCTCACCGGCGGCAGCCGGGCCTACCGGCTCAGGGTCACGGTCACGAGCGTGGAGGGCGGTCTGATCAACTTCTCCTACGCCGAGCTGTGACCGCGGCGGGCTCGGCGGTCGGGGTGCGCGCGCAGTAGCGTCACCGGCCGTGAGAGGCGTATGGACGGCACAGCAGATCCGCGACACCGAGGCCGTCCTGGGCGAGCGGGTGGCGGCCGGCGCGCTGATGCGCCGGGCCGCCTTCGGGCTCGCGGTGCGAGCGCGGGCGATGCTGCGGGAGGGCGGTCGGGTCGCCGGAGCGCGGGTCGTGCTGCTCGTCGGGGCGGGCGACAACGGAGGTGACGCGCTGTGGGCCGGCGTCGAGCTGCGCCGGCGCGGAGTCGGCGTCGTCGCGGTGCTGATGGACCCGGCTCGCGTGCACCCGGCCGGCCTGGCCGCCCTGCTCGCGGCGGGCGGCCGGGCGGTCGACCCGGACGCCGGGCCGGTGGCGCCGCTGGGTGCGGACCTCGTCCTGGACGGGATCGTCGGAATCTCCGGGCGTGGTGGCCTGCGCGACCCCGCCGCGGACGTGGTGTCCGCGATCGCGCGCGCCCGCGTGCCGGTGCTCTCGGTCGACCTGCCCAGCGGCGTCGACACCGACACCGGGGCCGTCGACGGGGAGGCGGTGTGGGCCACCGCCACGGTCGCGTTCGGTGCGCTCAAGCCCGTGCACGCGCTGGCCGCCCCGCGCTGCGGGCCGGTGCACGTCGTCGACATCGGGCTGGGCCCCCTGCTGCCGCAGCCGCACGCCCACGTGTTCGACGCCGCCGACGTCGCCGCTCGGTGGCCGATCCCCGGGCCGACCGACGACAAGTACACCCAGGGCGTGGTCGGCGTGGCCGCGGGCTCGGACGTCTACCCCGGTGCCGCGGTCCTCGCGACCGGCGCCGCCGTGCTCGCCACCAGCGCCATGGTGCGGTTCGTGGGCGACGCGGCGCCCGGTGTCCGTGACCACTGGTCCGAGGTGCTCACCACCGCGACGATCGGGGACGCCGGCCCTACCCAGGCCTGGGCGGTCGGCCCCGGCATCGGCACCGACGCCGCCGGCCGTGACGTCCTGGCTGCCGCCCTCGACCGCGGTGTCCCGCTCTGCATCGACGCCGACGGCATCAGCCTGCTCGGCCGGCACGCCGACCTGCGCACGGCCGTGCACGGGCGGCCTGTGGTGATCACCCCGCACGACCGGGAGTTCGCCCGGATCGCCGGCGACGTCGGGCCCGACCGCATCGCCGCGGCCCGTCGCGCCGCCGCCGAGCTCGGGGTGACGGTGCTGCTCAAGGGCAACGCCACCGTCGTCGCCGACCCCGGCGGCCGGGCCCTCGTGCACCCGTCGGTCAATTCGTGGGCGGCGACGGCCGGTTCCGGCGACGTCCTCACCGGCATCATCGGCGCACTGCTCGCAGCCGGGCTGGAGCCGTGGTGGGCGGCCGGGTGCGCTGCGTACGTGCACGCGCGCGCCGCCGAGCTCGCCTCCGACGGCGCCCCCGCCCCGGCGTCGCGGCTGCTGGCGGCGATCCCGAACGCGATCCGCGCGGTACGGCGGTGCACCTCCGATCCCGGGTTCGCGGCCGGGACGGTGCGGATGACCGACGACCTCGACGAGGTCCCGCGGGAGTTCGTGGAGTGAGGGTGCTCCTCGACTCCCACGTGATCGTGCGCTGGATCTGCCCGACCGGCCCGGGATCCGTTTCAAGTGCCTGTTGATTGCTCCGGCCCAGGTCAGGGGCATTCCGACCGTGACGACCGGCGTGCGTTCGCGCACCACGATGTCCAGGTGATCGCCGCCGATGAGCGGGCCGGGCCGGGTCGGCCGTGAACGTCGCATCGGTCGTTCAGTGCGTGATCGGACCGGCCCGGATGCGACAATGCGGACGTGGACGAGGGGGCGGACGTGGACGAGGGGGCCCAGCGGTTGACCGCGGCATGGCATGCCGCCCGGGACCGCGGGCTCGACCCGAACCGCCACGTCGCCAACCACTACGGGGTGGTCCACGGCGCCGGGGTGACCCGGGCCGTCACGGCAGTACCGACGTGGTGAGGGTGCGCCCCCAGGTGTGGGGAGCCGTTGCGGGCGCCGCCGGCGCCGCCGTGACCGGGGTCGCCGTCGGGGTGGCGGCGCGGCGACGCAACCAGATCGCGGTCGACCGCAGGCGCCTGGCCGCCCAGCTCATGGACGACGACTCGGAGCCGGGCGCCCTGCCGCAGGGCGAACCGTCGTCGGTGAATGCGGACGACGGAGTGCGCCTGTCGTGTGAGGAGATCGGGCCCCGCGACGCGCCCCTCACGGTGGTGCTCGTGCACGGCTTCGCCCTGGACCGGCGCACCTGGCATTTCCAGCGCCGTTCCCTCGCCGAGCTGGCCGACCCGTCCGTACGCCTGGTGCTCTACGACCTACGCAGCCACGGCCGCTCCGAACGCGCCTCCCGGGAGAGCTGCACGATCGACCAGCTCGGCCGCGACCTCGACGCCGTGATCAGGGCCCTGGCCCCCGACGGCCCCCTGGTGCTGGTCGGCCACTCCATGGGCGGCATGACGGTGATGGCGCTGGCCGATCAGCATCCGGAGCTGTTCACCGACCGGGTGTCAGGGGTGGCGCTGGTGTCGACCTCAGCGGGCGAGGTCGCGAGCGCCGGCCTGCAGGGCGCGCTCCTGTCGCGTCTCAACCCCGTGACCCGCGGGGTCGGGATCCTGGCGCGCGTGCAGCCGAGGCTCGTGAGCGTCGTGCGCGGCGTCGCGGGCGACGTCATCTGGGCGATCACCCGCAGCCTCGCCTACGGCGACCGGAACGTGGCGCCGTGGCTGGTGGACCTCGTCGACACGATGATCAGCACCAACGCCGTCGACGCGCTGACCGACTTCGTCGACACCGTGGGCAGCCACAACCGCATCGCGGCCCTGCCCGCACTCGCCACCTGCGAGGTGCTCGTCGCGGCCGGCGACGCCGACCGCGTGATCCCCTACTCCCACTCCGAACGTATCGCCGCCGAGCTGCCCGGTGCCACCCTCGTCCGCTTCGCAGGGGTGGGGCACCTCCCGATGCTGGAACAGCCCGTCGCGATGGACGATGCAATGGCGGCCCTGCTGCGGCGCAGCGTCGAGCGCGGGGTGGCCCGGGCCCGCAACGTCCGACGGCTGCGGCGGCGGGCGTGACCGGGCCGCTGCCCGACCCCGGTCTCGTCGATGCCGGCCTCTTCGACACCGAGCTGGACCTGCCCGGGCCGGCCGACACCGAGCGCCTGGGCGAGCGCCTGGCGGCCGGGCTCGGAGCGGGCGATCTCGTGGTGCTGTCCGGGCCGCTGGGGGCGGGCAAGACGGTGTTCGTGCGCGGGCTGGCCCGCGGCCTCGGCGTGGCCGGGCCGGTGACCTCGCCGACCTTCGTGATCGCCCGCGAGCACCGCGCGGCGCCCGGTGGGGTGCCGTTGGTGCACGTCGACGCGTACCGGCTGGGCGGGTTCGGCGCCGGCGCCGTGGCCGAGCTGGACGACCTCGATCTCGACACCGACCTCGCCGACGCGGTGGTGGCCGTCGAGTGGGGCGAGGGCGTGGCCGAGCGGCTCTCGGGCCGCCACCTGCTGGTCCGGCTGGACCGCCGGCCCGACGACGTCCGGGTGGCCGTGGTGCGCCGGTTGGGAGCGACGACGGCATGACCCGAGCGCCCGATCGCGGACCGGTGGGCGATCGGACGGTCGCGCACCGGCGGATAGGGTTCGGGATGTGCTCGTACTGGCCCTGGACACCGCGACGCCCGCGGTCACGGCGGGCGTCGTCGAGCTGACGGAGCAGGGCCCGGTGCTCCGGTCCGTCCGGGTCGCGCACGACGCCCGCAAGCACGCCGAGCTGCTCATGCCCGCCGTCTCGGGCGCCTGCGCCGACACCGGGATCACACTCGCCGCGCTCGACGCGGTGGTCGTCGGCACCGGCCCCGGCCCGTTCACCGGCCTGCGGGTCGGGATGGTCACGGCCGCCGCGCTCGGTGACGCGCTGGGCGTCCCCGTGCACGGGGTCTGTTCCCTCGATGCGATCGCCGCCGACGCCGTCGGCGCAGGTCCGTTGCTGGTGATCACCGACGCCCGCCGCCGTGAGGTGTACTGGGCCGCCTATGACGGCGCGGGCCGGCGGATCGACGGCCCGCACGTCGAGTCTCCGGCGGCCCTGGCCGGGCGGGTCAGCGGCGCGGTCGCGGCAGCGGGCGCAATGGCCGACGTGCTGGACCTGCCGGTGCGCGCGCCGGCGTCGCCGTCCCCGCTCGGGCTCGTCACGGTGGCGGCCGCGGCCCTGCGGGCCGGCACCCGGCCCGGCCCGCTGCAGCCGCTCTATTTGCGTCGACCCGATGCCGTGGAGCCCGGTGCCCGGAAGGAGGTGTCGTGACCGTCGTGCAGATCGACGCGCTGCGGGAGTCCGACGCCGCTCGGTGCGCCGAGCTGGAGCGGCTGCTGTTCCCCGGCGACGACCCGTGGAGTGCCCGCGCGTTCCGCGAGGAACTGCGGAACGGGCATCCCTATCTAGCCGCGCGAGACGGCGAGCAGCTCGTCGGCTACGCCGGCATCGCGTTCGTGGCGGGCCCCCCGCACGCCGAGGCTGAGATCCACACGATCGGCGTCCACCCCGCCCACCAGCGCCGTGGCATCGGCCGCCGACTGCTGCTGGAGCTGCTGGCGGTGGCCGATGGGGCGGGCGCCACGGCGTTCCTGGAGGTCCGCACCGACAACGACGCGGCCCGCGCGCTCTACGAGGCCGAGGGGTTCGCGGTGGTGGGCGTGCGCCAGCGCTACTACCGCCCCAGCGGCGCCGACGCCCACACGATGCGCCGCGAGGCCCGGCCGTGATCGTCATGGGCATCGAGACCTCGTGCGACGAGACGGGTGTCGGCATCGTCGGTATCGATCGCGGCGCCGGGACGGTGACGCTGCTGGCCGACGCCGTCGCGTCGTCGGTGGACGAGCACGCCCGCTTCGGTGGGGTGGTGCCGGAGGTGGCGTCGCGGGCACATCTGCAGGCCATGGTGCCGACGGTGCGCCGCGCGCTGGCCACGGCCGGGGTCGCGGGCGTCGACGCCGTGGCCGTTACGGCTGGTCCCGGCCTCACCGGCGCCCTGCTGGTCGGGGTCGCGGCGGCGAAGGCGTACGCCGCGGCGTGGGACGTGCCGCTCTACGGCGTCAACCACCTCGCCGCGCACGTCGCCGTCGACACCCTGCAGCACGGCCCACTGCCGCCGTGCCTCGCGCTGCTCGTCTCCGGCGGGCACTCCAGCCTGCTCGACGTGCCCGACCTAGTGGGCCCGGTCACCCCGCTGGGCGCCACCATCGACGACGCCGCCGGCGAGGCGTTCGACAAGGTCGCCCGGCTGCTGGGCCTCCCGTTCCCCGGCGGCCCGCACGTCGACCGCGTCGCCCGCGACGGTGACCCGCGCGGCGTCGCGTTCCCCCGCGGACTGACCGGCCCCCGCGACGCCCCGTTCGACTTCTCCTTCTCGGGGCTCAAGACGGCCGTCGCCCGCTACGTCGAGGCACTGGGACGGGCCGGCAGCCCGGTGCCCGTGGCCGACGTGGCTGCGAGCTTCCAGGAGGCCGTCGTCGACGTCCTGACGGCCAAGGCCGTGCGCGCGGCCCGTGAGCACGGCATGGACACGCTCGTGCTCGGGGGCGGGGTCGCCGCCAACTCCCGGCTCCGGGCGCTCGCCCAGGAGCGCTGCGCCGCCGCCGGCATCGTCCTGCGGGTGCCGCGCCCGGGCCTGTGCACGGACAACGGCGCGATGGTCGCGGCCCTGGGCGCCCACCTGCTCGCGGCGGGCGTCGCCCCGTCGGAGGAGGCCTTCCCGGCCGACTCGTCCCTCCCGGTCACCACCGTCGTCGTCTCCTGACACCCTCTCGCCCGGCCCGCACCCGATGATCGGGGGTGGAAAGCGGCGAGTGGATCGTCTGCAGCCACCCCGCGGCCGTGATCGCCGCGCGCGGAGCGGGCGGGTGCGCGACCTATGCGTCGGCCGTTGAGGGAGGGGCGGCTGCGCAGGGTCGAGGACGGCGAACGAGGTCCTGCGGCCTGCCCAGCGCCGCTGGTGATCATGTACGGCGCCGGCTCGGCCCGCGGCGGGGGTGGACGTCCGGGCGCCGCACGATCGGGCCTCGGACGGCTGCGTGGTCCTGGCCTACCGGTGCGGGGCGGTGCTCGGCCTGGCCGAGATGCACCCCCGACGAGTGGGTCCCGGTCCCGGCGGCCAGGTGGGTTCCGGGAGCGGTGGCCGGCCTGCCGGACGGCAAGCTGTCGGTCCGCAATCGCCGTCGGCATCACGCGGGCGGCTTCCTGCGCTCCGAGGGCCCGCTGCTGCCCGACGCCGAGCAGGGCGTGCGACGCGGCGGGGGCCGTTGAACGGTTGGCACTCTCATGGGTAGAGTGCCAGCCATACGGCCGCGACGAGGACGTTCCGGCACCCGCGGCGACGGGACGTCCCCAGGCCGTTGAACCCGATCACCATGCGCAGCACGACACCTTGAGAACTGGAGGTCATCGACGTGGCGAACATCAAGCCGCTCGAGGACAAGATCGTCGTCCAGGCCAGCGAGGCGGAGACCACGACCGCGTCCGGCATCGTCATCCCCGACACGGCCAAGGAGAAGCCCCAGGAGGGCAAGGTCCTGGCCGTGGGCCCGGGCCGCATCGACGACAACGGCAACCGCGTCCCGCTGGACGTGACCGTCGGCGACGTCGTCATCTACTCGAAGTACGGCGGCACCGAGGTCAAGTACAACGGCGAGGAGTACCTCATCCTCTCCGCGCGTGACGTCCTCGCGGTCGTCAACTGACGCTCTCCGCACCTGAAACACCAGCCGCCGCCCCGGTGGTCCCTCGACCGAGTGGCCATCGGGGCGGCGTCTTTTCCACCTGAGCACCACAACAGGAGAGGCAGGACATGCCGAAGCAGATCAGCTTCGATGAGACGACCCGCCGCGCTCTCGAGCGTGGGGTGAACCAGCTGGCCGATGCGGTCAAGGTCACCCTCGGCCCGCGCGGTCGGCACGTCGTCATCGACAAGAAGTTCGGTGGGCCCACCGTCACCAACGACGGCGTCACCATCGCGCGTGAGATCGACCTCGAGGACCCCTTCGAGAACCTGGGCGCCCAGCTCGCGAAGACCGTCGCCACGAAGACCAACGATGTCGCGGGCGACGGCACCACCACCGCCACCGTCCTCGCCCAGGCCATGGTGGCCCAGGGCCTGCGCAACGTAGCCGCCGGGGCCAACCCGATGGCGCTGGGCAAGGGCATCTCCGCCGCCGCCGACAAGGTCGCGGAGATCCTCAAGGCCAGAGCCATCCCGGTGGACGACAAGGAGCACATCGCCCAGGTCGGCACGATCGCGTCCCGCGAGGCGGAGATCGGTAACCTGATCAGCGAAGCGCTCAAGGCCGTCGGCAAGGACGGCGTGATCACCATCGAGGAGGGCTCCACGCTCTCCACCGAGCTGGAGATCACCGAGGGCCTGCAGTTCGACAAGGGCTATCTCTCGCCGTACTTCGTGACCGACGCCGAGTCGATGGAAGCCGTGCTGGAGGACGCCTACGTCCTGCTGCACCGCGACAAGATCGGCGCGATCGCCGACCTGCTCCCGCTGCTGGAGAAGGTCCTGGCGGCCGGCAAACCGCTGCTGATCGTGGCCGAGGACCTCGAGGGCGAGGCCCTCTCCACGCTGGTCGTCAACTCGATCCGCAAGACGAT
>JAYSXW010000446.1:0-1043 GCA_043716935.1 Pseudonocardia sp. | reverse complement strand
CCTGCGGCGGGCTGCGGGTGACGTCGGTCTACGTGCCCAACGGCCGCACCCCCGACGACCCGCACTACGCCTACAAGCTGGAGTGGCTCGCGGCGCTGCGGGCGTCGGTGGGCGACGCCGCCTCCGCCGTGATCGCCGGGGACATGAACATCGCCCCGACCGACGACGACCTGTGGGATCCCGCACTGTTCGTCGACTCCACCCACGTCACGCCTGCGGAGCGGAAGGCGCTGGCCGAGCTGGTGGCGCTGGGCCTGCACGATGTCGTGCGCGACCGCTGGCCGGCCGAGCGCGTGTTCAGCTACTGGGACTACCGGGCGGGGCGGTTCCACCAGGACAAGGGCATGCGCATCGATCTCGTGCTCGCCGGCGGGGGGCCGGCCGGCCGGGTGGCAGCGGCGTGGGTGGACCGCCAGGCCCGCAAGGGCAAGGCGCCGTCCGATCACGCGCCGGTGATCGTCGATCTCGACGACGCCCCGGACGGTGACATCGGCCCGATGGTCCCGCCCCCCTCCACCCCGGCCAAGCTCCCGCACCGAGGCTGACACTCGCCGAAATTGGGCCCGACGCGTTCACACCCTCGTCCGACGTTGCAGCAGAGCCACTTTCACGCAAGCAGATGGCAGCAAAGTGGCTTTGCTGCAATCCGGAAGCGTGATCGGTCCCGGAGGCGGGTAGCGCAGTCTGTGACCGTGTTGGAGAACCGCGAGCTGACCGTCCTCGCCCCCCGCACCGGGGAGGTGGCGAGCCGCGTCCCGATCGCGTCCGACGAGCGCTGCCGCGACGCGCACGCGCCGCGGCACGGGCCGCGGCCCGTGGATGGGCCCGGACCCCGGCCGCCGAGCGGGGCGCCGCTCTGCACGCTGCCGCGGCGGCGGTCCGCGCCGCGGCGGACGAGTTGGCGGCACTCAACGAGTCGGAGACCGGCAAGCCCCGGCCGGACGCCCGCGGAGGCGCCGGCGTCGGCACGCTGATCCAGTACGCCGAGCTGGGCCCCGTGCACCGGGGCGCGACGCTGCGTGGCGCGCTCGACGCCACCGACC
>JAYSXW010000445.1:0-1046 GCA_043716935.1 Pseudonocardia sp. | reverse complement strand
CGGGCAGCCCACCGAGCGAGAGGGAGATCATCGACTGGTGCCGCGAGCGGATGGCCTCGTACAAGAAGCCGGCGGAGGTGGTCTACGTCGAGAGCCTGCCGCGCAACGCCAGCGGCAAGGTCCTCAAGACCGTGCTGCGCGCCAGGTACACCCGGCCGTCCACCACGTGAGCCGGTCCAGCGTCGTCCCGGCGCCCGTGTCCAGAGAGGGGTCCCATGCCTGCTGAGATGACCGAGGAGGTCCGCCGGCTGCGGACGGAGGTGAAGGAGTTCATCGACGGCGAGGTCATCCCTCGCGAGCACGAGATCGAGCAGTTCGACGCCCACGGTCTCGACGTGCTCGAAGAGCTCAAGGCCGAGGCCAAGCGCCGCAACCTGTGGGCGCTCGGGCACCCCAGCGAGATCGGCGGCGGCGGCCTGCCGTTCATGGAGTTCGCGCTGCTCAACGAGATCATCGGCCGGTCCGAGTTCGGGCAGCTGGCGGTCGGGTCGATGAGCATGCAGGACTCGATCATGCTTCACCTGTATGCGTCGGCCGAGCAGCGCGAGCGCTTTCTCAAGCCGCTGGTGGCCGGTGAGATCTGGCCCAGCGTCGGGTTGACCGAGCCGGAGGTCGCCGGCAGTGACCCGACGCTCATGCAGACGACGGCCGTCCTGGACGGCGACGAGTGGGTGATCAACGGGCACAAGTGGTTCACCAGCAACGGCTCGCGGGCCGCGTTCGTCACCGTGTTCGCCAAGACCGACCCCGACGCGGCCTCGCGGTACGGCCGCTTCTCGGCGATCCTCGTGCCGACCGACACGCCCGGCTACGACATCGTCCGAGCCGTCCCCACGATGGGACACGTCGGCGGCGACCACTGCGAGGTCCGCTACAACGACGTAAGGGTGCCCGTCTCGAACCTGCTGGGGGAGCGGGGCCAGGGCTTCACCATCGCGCAGCGCCGACTCGGCCCGGGACGGATCTTCCACTGCATGCGCTGGCTCGGCCAGGCGCAGCGGGCCTTCGAGCTGATGATCGACCGGGCCAACACGCGCTATGCGCAC
>JAYSXW010000444.1:0-3208 GCA_043716935.1 Pseudonocardia sp. | reverse complement strand
GCGCCACGGCGCCCCGGTCGCCGAGATCGACCAGCGCGCGGCCGTGCCACCGGTGCAGGTCGGCCAGCTCCAGGGCGGGCCGATCACCCGGATGGGCCAGGTCGACGACCGGGCGCTCGGAGCCCACCGCCGGCGCCTCCCCCATGCTGCGGCGGGCCGAGGCGAGCGCTGCGACGGCCCCGGGCCGGTCGCCCGCGGCCGCCCGGGCCATCGCCGCAGCGCCGGCCATCCGGGCCCGTCCCGCGGGTGACGTCGCGCGCGGGTGGGCGTCGAGCAGAGCTACGGCCGTCGCCGCCCGGCCCACCTCGACCAGCACCGCGGCCTGCCCGGTCACGGCCGCGACGGCGGCGCCCGGCCGCTCTCCCTCCTGCGCGGTGCGTTCCGCCTGGCGATAGCGCAGCCACGCCTCGTCGGACCGGCCACGGTCGAGCGCCTGGTCGCCGGCGAGACCGGCCGCGGCGGAGAGCACAGCGGCCACTCCGGCACGATCGGACGGCACGACGACGTGGATCAGCGCGTCCTCCAACTGATCGACCTGGGCCCGCACCAGCTCACCCGCGCCGGCTGCGCCCAGCTCGTCGTCGAGGGAGCGGGCCAGTGCCAGCTGTTCCCACCAGCGCCCTGTGCCCGCCCCGACCAGCGCCGCGGCAGTGACGAACGCCACGCGCAAGCGCTCGACGCCTGCGCCGGCCTCCCGTTCTCTGGTGCCGCCGATGCCGAGTTCCTCGACAGTGCGGCCGTAGAGCTCGGCCAGTAGTGCCCGGTAGTGGGCCTCCGGTACAGCGTGCCCGTTCTCCCATCGCGACAACAGCGACTTCAGGCTCGCCGTTGCGGCGACCGGCACCCCGCGGGTCCGGCCGAGTCCCACGAGCTCCCTCGCCGCCTCCGACTGCGACCAGCCCCGGGCGACCCGTCCCGCCCGCAGTCCGGCGCTCCCCGCGCTTCCGTCCATCGCGACCTCCCCGTCGTCCGGCGTGACACCAGATTGTCGGAGGGGTGGCCTACTGTCAACGGGGGTTGGCGCAACAGGTCGTCAACAGTGGGGAGGATGGTCATGGATCTGACAACGTGCTCGGTGTGTGTGCTGGCGGGATCGGCCGGGGGTGCCGTCACGGGCTTCTGCGCGAGCCGGCAGCGCCGCCGCGGGCGGCGCGCGGCGGGCCGCAGGGGGCGGGGCCGAACCGGACGCTCGTGGCCGGGCACCACGCCCGCTCCACGTGAGGACGGGACGGACGGGCCCGACGGTGGCGGGGCGACCTGAGCCCGCCTAGTCGAAGTCACCCGCGGCGCGGCGGACCTTGCCCAGGAGGTCGGTGAGGTTCGTCTCCTCCTCGGGATCGAGGCCCGTGAGTCCGAAGTCGATGGCCGTCACCGCCGTCGTGGCCTTGTCCAGCAGGGCGGTGCCGGTGTCGGTGATCTCCACGAGCGTCGCGCGACGATCGCTCGGGTGCGGGGATCGCTGCACCAGCCCTTCGGCCTGCAACCGGTCGACGATGTTGGTCACGCTCGTCGGGTGGAGCTGCAGGCGCTCTCCCATCACCCGCATCGGCAGCCGGCCGGTGCGGGCGAAGCGCAGCAGGACGAGGGCCTCGTACCGGGCGAAGGTGAGGCCGTGCGGGCGGAGCACGCTGTCCACAGCGGAGAGGAGGATCTGCTGCACCCGCATCACGCTGGTCACGGCGGCCATGGTGCGGGCCGGGCCGATACGATCATCCCACAACTGAGCCGCCCGCATGATCGGGTCGAACGGCAACGGGTAGCGGGAGGCCATGGGAGGCCAGGCTAGCAGTGGCACCGATCCCTGCCCCGGTATCCGCCGCCGCACGTGGCTACGAAGCTCGGGGACGGCGGGTCGCCGACCACCACGCCGGTGGGGCAGGGTGGCGGCATGCTCTTCGCCTTCAGCGTCGCCCCTGCCGCAGGTACGTCCGATGGCGTCGCCGACGTGGTCGCCGACGCCGTGCGGGTTGTCCGGGAGTCGGGTCTGCCCAACGAGACCACGTCCATGTTCACGACCGTCGAGTCCGAGACCTGGGACGAGGGCATGGACGTGGTCAAGCGGGCGGTCGAGGCCGTCCTGGCTCGGTCGTCACGTGTCAGCCTGGTGCTCAAGGCCGACATCCGGCCGGGCCATACCGGTCAGCTGACGTCGAAGGTCGAGCGATTGGAGAAGGCATTGGACGGGGATTGATCGACCGGCGCCCCGGCTCGTCCCACCGGGATCGGGGCGCGGGACGTCGTCCCCAGATCACCGCCCGCAACTGCAGGCGGTGAGGAAAGCGGCCGCATCGCAGACCGTGGACGCCGGTAGTCGGACGTCCTACTGTTCGATCAGGGTCCGTCCAGGTCCGATCCTGTCGGTCCGACCTGGACAGGAGCGGTCAGCCCCGGGGTGATCACACGGCACAACGGAGGAAGCTGGGCATGGTCGAACGGGGCGAGCACCGGGCACGGCGGATTTAGCGGGCGGTCGAGCCCGCCCACGCAGTCACCTACTTCGCTCCGGAACCGCAGGTAGCATGCGTGGAACTCGGCACGAAGGGCTACTGGGCGCCCTACTTCGCGCTGCGGGCGGCGCCGCTGGGCCAGGTCCCACCCGAGCTGGTGACGGCCTTGTTCTACAACTTCCACCCCGGCCTGGTGGCGCGCGCCGTCCCCGCGGTCTGGGAGCTGGCCGCGCCGTCGCGGTTCCTCGAGGTTCGGCTCGCGACGGTCGACGCGGCGCTGCGGCGACTCCTCGGTATCGACCTGATCGATTCGCCCGCGCGGGCGGAGGCAACGTCGATCGCTCGCGCCGCCGCCCTCGCCGCGCCAACCGCGGGCCGCGCGCTCGCCGCCGCCGATGCGGCACTGCCCTGGCCGGATGCGCCGCATCTCGTGCTGCGGCACGCCCAGACCGTGCTGCGCGAGCACCGCGGCGACGACCATGTGGCCGCCCTGCTCACTGCGGGCGTGGATCCGGTCGAGACGTTGGTGCTCTTCGCGGCCGATCGCGCGATCGACGGCGCATGGCTCCGGAAGCGGCGGGGCTGGTCCGACGAGGAGTGGGCGCCGGCGGTCCAACGGCTGGCCGGCCGCGGTCTCCTGCGCGTCACGGCCGAGGAGCCGGTACTCAGCCCGGCCGGGGTTGCACTGCGTGACGAGGTCGAGGTGAGGACGGTCACTCTGACCGACGTCCCCTGGACCGCTGTGGGCGACGCCGGCGCCG
>JAYSXW010000443.1:0-9635 GCA_043716935.1 Pseudonocardia sp. | reverse complement strand
GCGCGCGATCGGCAACCTCTGTATCGGCGCGGAGAACGATTCCCGCTACCGCACAGCCACGATCTCGCCGCCTCCGTCCGCCGCGACAGACCGCCGCACGACCCCCGACGAACCAACGAATCGGATTACTAGCTCCGCAGCATGCCGCGCAGGACGTACTGCAGGATCCCGCCGTTGCGGTAGTAGTCCGCCTCGCCGGGGGTGTCGATGCGGACGACAGCGTCGAACGCGACGGTCTCGCCGGAGCCCTTCGTGGTTGTCACCGCCACCGTGCGGGGCGTGGAGCCGTCGTTCAGCGCCGTGATGCCGACGATGTCGATGGTCTCGGTGCCGTCGAGGCCCAGCGAGCGAGCCGATTCACCCACCGGGAACTGCAGCGGGATGACGCCCATGCCGATCAGGTTCGAGCGGTGGATGCGCTCGAACGACTCCACGATGACGGCCTTGACGCCCAGGAGCGCGGTGCCCTTGGCCGCCCAGTCGCGCGAGGAGCCCGAGCCGTACTCCTTGCCGCCCAGCACGACCAGCGGCGTGCCGGCGGCGGCGTAGTTCTGCGCGGCGTCGTAGATGAATGACTGCGGTGCGCCCTCGACGGTGAAGTCGCGGGTGTAGCCGCCCGAGACCCCGCCGCTGACGATGGCGTCGAGGAGCTGGTTGCGCAGCCGGATATTGGCGAAGGTGCCGCGGATCATCACCTCGTGGTTGCCGCGCCGGGATCCGAAGGAGTTGAAGTCGCCCTTGTCCACGCCGTGCTCGGTGAGATATGAGGCGGCGGGGGTACCGGGCTTGATGGCGCCGGCGGGGGAGATGTGGTCGGTGGTGACCGAGTCGCCCAGCAGGGCCAGCACGCGCGCCCCGGAGATGTCGAGGACCGGCGACGGATCGGGTGACATGCCGTCGAAGTACGGGGGCTTGCGCACGTAGGTGGACTGCGGGTCCCAGTCGAAGGTCGTGCCCTCCGGCGTTGGCAGCGAGCGCCAGCGCTCGTCGCCCGCGAAGACGTCGGCGTAGTCCTTGATGAACATGTCCTGGCTGATCGAGCTGTCGATCGTGTCCTGGACGTCCGTGGCCGACGGCCACAGGTCCTTCAGGAAGACGTCGCGGCCTTCGGTGTCCTGCCCGAGCGGCTGGTTCTCGAAGTCGAAGTCCATCGTGCCCGCGAGGGCGTAGGCGATGACCAGTGGGGGTGAGGCCAGGTAGTTCATCTTGATGTCCGGGTTGATCCGGCCCTCGAAGTTGCGGTTGCCCGAGAGCACCGAGCACACCGAGAGGTCGGCGGAGTTGATCGCGGCGGAGATCTCGTCCGAGAGCGGGCCGGAGTTGCCGATGCACGTGGTGCAGCCGTAGCCGACCAGGTGGTAGCCCAGCTTCTCCAGGTACGGCCAGAGGCCGGCCTTCTCGTAGTAGTCGGTGACGACCTTGGAACCCGGCGCCATCGACGTCTTGACCCACGGTTTGACGGTCAGCCCGCGGTCGACGGCGTTCTTGGCCAGCAGGGCCGCACCGAGCATCACCGACGGGTTGGACGTGTTGGTGCAGCTGGTGATCGACGCGATGACGACGGCACCGTGGTCGAGCGTGAACTCGCCGCGGGACTCCGAGATCACCCTCGTCGGATCGGACGGGCGGCCCTCACAGCCCTCCGCGGCGGAGAAGAGCGCCGGCTTCTCGTCGGCGCCGCTGCCGGGGGCGGGCGGGTCGCTGGCAGGGAAGGACTCGGCATTGGCCTCGTCCACACCCACGCCCAGCGCGTCGTCGGTGTAGTCCTGCACCGACTTGCGGAACGCCGACTTCGCGTCGGTGAGCTCGATGCGGTCCTGCGGGCGCTTCGGGCCGGCGATCGACGGGACGACCGTGCCCAGGTCCAGCTCCAAGGTCTCGGAGAACACCGGCTCCCGGGACGGGTCGTGCCAGAGGCCCTGCTCCTTGGCGTAGGCCTCCGTGAGCTCCAGCTGCTCGGCCGGGCGGCCCGTCAGCTTCAGGTAGCGGATGGTCTCGTCGTCGATCGGGAAGATCGCGGCCGTGGAGCCGAACTCCGGGCTCATGTTGCCGATGGTGGCGCGGTTGGCCAGCGGCACTCCGCCGACGCCCTCGCCGTAGAACTCCACGAACGTGCCGACCACGCCGTGGCGCCGCAGCATCTCGGTGATCGTCAGCACGACGTCGGTGGCGGTGGCGCCGGCCGGGATCTCCCCGACGAGCTTGAAGCCCACGACCTTCGGGATGAGCATCGAGACGGGCTGGCCGAGCATGGCCGCCTCGGCCTCGATGCCGCCGACGCCCCAGCCCAGCACGCCCAGGCCGTTGACCATGGTGGTGTGCGAGTCGGTGCCGACGAGGGTGTCGGGGTAGGCCTGCCCACCGCGCGTCATCACGACGCGCGCGAGGTGCTCGATGTTGACCTGGTGCACGATCCCGGTGCCCGGGGGGACGACCTTGAACTCGTCGAACGCGCCCTGGCCCCAGCGCAGGAACTGGTAACGCTCCTTGTTGCGGCCGTACTCGAAGTCGACGTTGCGCTCGAACGCGTCCGGGGTGCCGAAGACGTCGACGATCACCGAGTGGTCGATGACCAGCTCGGCGGGGGCGAGCGGGTTGACGCGTCCAGGGTCGCCGCCCAGTTCGGTGACGGCCTCGCGCATGGTGGCGAGATCGACGACGCAGGGCACGCCGGTGAAGTCCTGCATGATCACCCGCGCCGGGGTGAACTGGATCTCGGTGTCCGGCTCGGCCTTCGGGTCCCAGCCGGCCAGCGCGCGCACGTGATCGGCGGTCACGTTGGCGCCGTCCTCGGTGCGGAGCAGGTTCTCCAGCAGCACCTTGAGGCTGAACGGGAGGCGCTCGGCGCCCTCCACGGCCGAGAGCCGGAAGATCTCGTGGTCGGCCCCGCCGGCGTGGATCGTGCCTCTCGCTCCGAAGCTGTCGGTGCTGGCCACTGTGGATCTCCTCCCGGGCGGCGATGCTGGTCTCCGGAGTCTCGCGTACCGCCCGATCGGCTGGCGCAGGCCCCTCCCGCAAACAGTACGCGCGTCCTGTTAATGCGGCGACCGCGGGCGCAACATCCATCGGGTGGGGGAACTTTGTCACCCGTCCGCGTGTGTCGCCGCTGATCCGAGGCTCGGCGGTGGCACCATCCGGTTGTCGATCAGGTGCGACCATCATGTGGAGGAGGGTGGCGGTGCGCCGCACGTTCTCCATGTTGTTGGTTGCATTCCTGGCCTTCGCCGGCTCCGCACCCGCCATCGGCCTGGGCACGGGCACGGCCGTCGCACAGCCCGCGCCGACGCCGCCACCACCCAACCCGAGCGACGGCGACCTTCGGCGCAGCGGCGACGCGGTGAACCGGCGCGCGGGCGAGGTCGGGGGACTCACCACCCGGCTCGCCGACCTCGACAGCCGCACCGACGACCTGCAGGCCGCCCTCGCCGCGCAGCGCGAGACGGCCGAGGCCGCCTACGTCGACCTGCAGGACGCCCGGGACGCCGCGGCCGCGGCCACGCGCCGGGCCGCCGACGCACGGGTGCAGACCGAGGCGGCCGGCGTCGCCATCGACGAGGCCCGCTCCCGCCTCGACGACTTCCTCACTGCCACCTACCAGCGCGGGCTCGACTCGGGCCCGCTCGGGCTGCTGACCGAGGCCACGAGCCCCGAGGACCTGGTCGCCCGCGCCGAGTACACCGACGCGGTGGTGGGTTCGCAGGCCGCGGCACAGGACGGGCTGGAACGCGCCCGCGTCGGGAAGGCCAACGCCGACTCCGCCGCCCGCGCCGCGCTCGACGAGGCCCGCGACACCGAGGAGCGGGCCGCGGCGGCGAAGCAGACCGCCGACCGCGCGTCCGCCGTCGCCGATGCTGCGGCCCGCGAGCAGGCGGCCCAGCTCGCCGCCGTCGTCACCGAGCGGGCCCAGGTGCAGGGGCAGCTCGACGCGGCCGAGGCGGCCGACTCGGGCCTGCGGGCGCAGCGCGTGCGCTACGACGACTGGCAGCGGCGCCTCGCGGAGGAGAAGGCCGCCCGGGAGCGCGCCGAGCGGGAGGCCGCGGCGGCGCGGGTGGCGGCCGAGCCGGCGGCCGAGCCGGCGGCCGAGCCGGCCGCGAAACGCGCCGCACCGGGAGCTGTGCGCGCGCCCGCCAAGGGCGGCACGGGGTCGGTCCAGCGGGTCATCGACCGGGCGATGTCGGAGCTCGGCGTTCAGTACGTCTGGGGGGGCGGCAACGGACGCGGACCCAGCACCGGCCTCCCCGACGCTCTCGGTTCCCCGCTCAACCGGGTGGGCTTCGACTGTTCGGGCCTCATGCTCTACGCGTTCAACGGCGCGGGGGTGTCCCTGCCACGGGTGAGTGGCAACCAGTTCGACGCCGGCCGCAAGGTGCCGATCTCCGACCTGCGCCCGGGCGACATGGTGTTCTACAAGAACGGCAACGGCCCGATCCACCACGTGGCGATGTACATCGGCAGCGGCCGGATGATCGAAGCGCCCTACACCGGCGCCAACGTCCGGATCGCCCCGCTGCGCACTCGTGGCCTGCTGCCGCAGGCGACGAGGGTGCTCTGAGCCCGGCCGGCCGCCGGGGTTCCGCCGTGCCGATGACGCCGAGCTCGCCCCGGCCGTCCTGGGCGAAGCGCTGACTCACCCCCGTCACACGGCTCGCACGGTGGGATGGCAACCGTGAGCAAGCTTGCGAGCGAACCGGCGTCACGGCGCCCCGCGAAGCGCTCGACCGAGCGCAGCGAGGGAGCGCGGTGAGTGTGCACGGGTCCGTCCCCAGTCCGGCGAGCGAGGGCGAGCGCCTCGAGCGCGTCGTGTTCGAGATCAAGCGGGTGATCGTCGGTCAGGACCGGCTCGTGGAGCGCATGCTCGTCGGCCTCCTCGCGCGCGGCCACCTGCTGCTCGAGGGCGTGCCCGGGGTGGCGAAGACTCTCGCCGTCGAGACGGTCGCGAAGGTGGTCGGCGGTACGTTCGCGCGGTTGCAGTTCACCCCCGACCTGGTGCCCGCCGACATCCTCGGGACCCGGATCTACCGCCAGGGCCGCGAGGAGTTCGACGTCGAGCTGGGCCCGGTGGTGTCCAACTTCGTGCTCGCCGACGAGATCAACCGCGCGCCCGCGAAGGTGCAGTCGGCGATGCTCGAGGTGATGGCGGAGCGGCAGCTCTCGATCGGCGGGAAGACCTTCCCGATGCCCGACCCGTTCCTCGTGCTCGCCACCCAGAATCCGATCGAGAACGAGGGCGTCTACCCGCTGCCCGAGGCCCAGCGCGACCGCTTCCTCTTCAAGATCATCGTCGAGTACCCCGGCGTCGAGGAGGAGCGCGAGATCGTCTACCGGATGGGCTCCGATCCGCCGGTCGCGTCCCAGGTCATCGATCCCGCCGAGCTCATTCGACTGCAGCGCACCGCGTCCACGGTGTTCGTGCACCACGCGCTGGTCGACTACGTGGTGCGGCTCGTCGTCGCCACCCGCACGCCGGCCGAACACGGGCTCTCCGACATCGCCTCGTGGGTGTCCTACGGGGCCTCGCCCCGCGCCACGCTCGGCATCGTGGCCGCGGCCCGCGCCCTCGCCCTGGTCCGGGCGCGTGACTACGTCCTGCCGCAGGACGTCCTGGACGTCGCCCCGGACGTTCTGCGCCACCGGCTGGTGCTGTCCTATGACGCGGTGGCCGACGCCGTGCCGATGGACCACATCATCTCCCGGGTACTGGCCACGGTGCCGCTGCCGCAGGTGAGCGCCCGACCCCAGCAGTTCACCGGCACACCCGCGTGACGGCGGTCCCGGTGCCGGATCGTCCCGCCCCGTTGCGACGGCGGGCGGCGGCACCGCCCTCGCTGCGCGACAATTCGGTGGAGGCCGCGCTGCGCACGCTGGAGCTGACGGTCCGCAGCCGGCTCGACGGCCTGCTGCAGGGCAACCACCTCGGTCTCGTCCCCGGCCCGGGCAGCGAGGCAGGCGAGGCGCGGGCGTACCAGCCCGGCGACGACGTCCGCCGCATGGACTGGGCCGTCACCGCCCGCACCACGCAGCCGCACGTGCGCCAGACCGTCGCCGACCGGGAGCTGGAGACGTGGGTGGTGCTCGACCTCTCGCCCAGCCTCGACTTCGGCACTGCGGCGTGTGAGAAGCGAGACCTCGCCGTCGCCGCTCTCGCCGCCGTCACCCACCTGACCCGGGGTGGAGGCAACCGGATCGGCGTGCTCGTCAGCACCGGGGAGCGGACGGTGCGCATCCCCGCGCGCGGAGGGCTCGCGCACGCCCGGGGCATGCTGCGCACCGTCGTCACCACCCCGCGGGCGCCTGAGGGCACCCGGGGCGACCTCACCGTCGCGATCGAGCAGCTGCGCCGTCCGCCGCGTCGGCGTGGCCTGGCCGTCGTGATCTCCGACTTCCTCGGCGACACGGTGTGGGAGCGGCCCCTGCGGGCGCTCTCGGGCCGCCACGACCTGCTGGCCGTCGAAGTGCTCGACCCCCGCGAGCTGGAGCTGCCCGACGTCGGCACCGTGGTGCTCGCCGACCCCGAGACGGGCAGACAGCGCGAGGTGGTCACGACGCCGTTGCTCTGTCGGGAGTTCGCCGCCGCGGCCGCGGAGCACCGCGACCGGGTGGCCGCGACGTTGCGCCGCTGCGGGGCGGCCCAGCTCACCCTGCGCACCGACTCCGACTGGATCGCCGACGTCGTGCGCTTCGCGCTCGCCCGCAAGCGGGCCTGGTCGGGGGGCGGGCGATGACCAGCTTCTCCCAGCCCTGGTGGCTGCTGCTGCTGCTCGTCGCCGCGACGTTGGTGATCGGATACCTGCTGCTGCTGCGGCGCCGTCGCCACGATGTCGTGCGGTTCACCAACCTGGAGCTGCTCGACCGCGTCGCGCCGCGCCGTCCGGGATGGTGGCGACACCTGCCGGCCGCCGCGCTGGTCGCCGCCCTGGTCATGCTGACGATCGCGCTGGCCGGGCCGATGGCCGAGGCCCGCGTGCCCCGCAACCGGGCCACCGTCGTGCTGGTCATCGACGTATCGCTGTCGATGCAGGCCACCGACGTGGAGCCGACAAGGCTGGCCGCGGCCCAGGCCGCCGCCAAGTCCTTCGCCGACCAGCTCACGCCGGGCGTCAACCTCGGGTTGGTGTCGTTCGCCGGCACCGCCGCGGTCCTGGTGTCGCCGACGGCCGACCGGGAGCCGGTGAAGCGGGCCGTAGACGGCCTGAAGCTCTCGGAGTCCACGGCCACCGGCGATGCCATCTTCGCGGCGATGCAGTCGGTGGAGACGTTCTCCCAGGGCATCGCCGGGGCGTCGGCCGACGGGCCGCCGCCGGCCCGCATCGTGCTGATGAGCGACGGCAAGCAGACCGTGCCCGGCATCGACGCCGAGGACGAGCCGCGCGGCTCCTTCACCGCGGCACGCGCCGCGCACCAGGCCGGCCTCCCGGTCTCGACGATCTCGTTCGGCACCGCGTACGGCTCGATCGATCTCGACGGCAAGCAGGAGCCCGTTGCCGTCGACGACGACTCCATGCACCAGATCGCCGACCTGTCCGGCGGCCAGTTCTTCACCGCCGCCACCGAGGACGAGCTGCGCCAGGTCTATGCCCAGCTCGGCGAACAGATCGGCTACGAGGTGCGCCGTGTCGACACCAGCCGCCCCTGGCTGGCCAGCGGCTCCCTGCTGCTGATCGCGGGCGTCGGCACCGGCCTCGCCCTGGGCCGCCGCCTGCCCTGAGTCGGGGTGTGGGCGTGCGCGAGTCGGGTTCGCTGTACGGGGGTCCGCTGCATAGGGTGCCACCGTGGCAGGTAGCGAGGATGTGCGCAGTGACGCTGGGCGCAGCGTGTTGGTGACCGGCGGCAGCCGGGGGATCGGGTTGGCCATCGCGCAGGCGTTCGCCGCGCAGGGCGACCGGGTGGCGGTGACCCACCGCGGCTCCGTCGAGGGCGTGGCGGCCGGGCTACTCCCCGTGCGGTGCGACGTCACGGACGTCGACGCCGTGGACGCGGCGTTCACGCAGGTGGAGCAGGCGCACGGGCCGGTGCAGGTGCTCGTGTCGAACGCCGGGATCACCGACGACGGCCTGCTCATGCGGATGAGTGAGGAGTCGTTCACCCGCGTCGTCGACGCCAACCTGACGGCCGCCTACCGCGTGGCCAAGCGCGCCACCCGCGGCATGCTCAAGGCCCGCGGCGGCCGGATGATCTTCATCTCGTCGGTGGTCGGGCTGCTGGGTTCCGCGGGGCAGGTGAACTACGCCGCGTCCAAGGCGGGCCTCGTGGGCCTGGCCAGGTCCATCGCCCGCGAGCTGGGGTCGCGCGGCATCACCGCGAACGTCGTGGCTCCCGGTTTCGTCGACACCGACATGACCCGGGCGCTGCCCGACGCGCGTCGCGCCGAGATCCTGGCCCAGGTCCCGCTGGGTCGGTACGCGAGCGTCGAGGAGGTGGCCGCGGCCGTCACGTGGCTCGGCTCGAAGGACGCCGGCTACGTCACCGGCGCCGTGATCCCGGTCGACGGCGGGCTGGGAATGGGGCACTAGACCAGAAGGCTTGGGCCGGCGAAGTGGGTGACCTCGGGTCAGTTTCGGGTTCACACGGCCACATCAGTCTCCTGAGCAAGCTTGTCGAGGGCGTGTTGGGAGTTGTGAATGGCGGCGCGCAGCGCGGTCGAGTCGGCGGGGTTCGGGTCGGTGAGCTGCGCCAGGCCGGGCTGCAGGGCTCGCTGCGCAGGCCGATGATCGGCATGGCGTGGCGCAGCCCGGTTGTCGGGGACGCGATGGCGGTGACTGTCTCAAGCGCGGGCGATGAGGCCGTGCGCGCGGACTCGGTGTAGCTCGTGGCTGACCTGTCCGGCGCTGATCTCATCAGGTCCTCGGCCCAGCAGTCAGGCGAGCAGGCCGCTGAGGCCATGGTTGAAGAAGCCGTTCGGGAGTAGCCGCGGCAGCTCCTGAAGCAGGTCTTGGGTGCGGCGGTCACCCAGCCGAAGCCCAGCCATACAGGTTCCGTCGTCGGTGACTACGGGGTCGTGTACGGCGTGCACGGTCTCGGCGGTGCGCATGGGTTCCGGTTGAACGTCGCAATGGTTGCCGCGCTGGTCCTTGATCGGGATGGGACACATCGCACCGACCGCGGGTTGCCCTTGCCAGGACGCCACTCAGATGGGACAGGCCGAATAATGATCGACGTGGTGACCAAGCACCCATAGCCTCACCGGCTCATCAGACCGGCTATAGCCGGTACCGTCGTGGCGGGGGAGGTGGCTCTAGTGCCCATGTTGACGACTCCGCTGCCGACACCGCGTCTGATCCTGCGGGCCCCTATCCCGGACGATCTCGACGATGTGCATGCCTATCAGAGGCTTCCTGAAGTGACCCGCTACCTCTACCGGCCACCGCGTAGCAGCGCGCAGTGCGCGGCGATGATCGCGGACGCGCGGGCGGCGCAATGGGAGGTCAGGTGGATCCTGCACCCGCGCCACACCGGTCGGGGCTATGCCGCGGAGGCGGCGGCCGCGGTGGTCGCGGCCGCCTTCGACCGGCTGGGGGCACACCGCGTCTTCGCCCGGCTGGACGTGGAGAACACGGCCTCGGTACGGCTGGGCATGCGGCGGGAGGCCCACCTGGTCGAGAACGACCTCGACCAGGACGGCCGGTGGGGCAGCGAGT
>JAYSXW010000442.1:0-3216 GCA_043716935.1 Pseudonocardia sp. | reverse complement strand
GCTCTGGGCTTGAGCACGATCTGGTCGAGGTTGACGTGGCTGGGGCGGGTGGCGGCGAACGCGATCACCTCCGCCACATCCTCGGGGCTCAGCGGGGTGAGACCCTCGTACACCTTGCCGGCCTTCTCCGCGTCGCCGTCGAAGCGGACGAGGGAGAACTCCGTCTCGACCATTCCGGGCAGGATCTCGGTCAGCCGCACCGGCCGGCCGAGCAGCTCCCCGCGCAGCGTGCGATGGACCATCGCCTGCGCGTGTTTCGCGCCCGTGTAGCCGGCGCCGTTGTCGTAGGTATCCAGGGCCGCGATCGACGTGACCGTGACGATGTGGCCGTCACCCGAGGCGAGCAGCGCGGGCAGCAGCGCCTTGACCATCCGCAGCGTGCCGATGACGTTGGTCTCGAACATCCACCGCCACGCCTCCTCGTCGGCCTGCGCCACCGGCTCCATGCCGCGCGCCCCGCCCGCGTTGTTGACCAGCAACGACACCTCGGGCACGGCCGCGGCGAACGCGGCAACCGACTCGGAGTCGGTGACGTCGAGATGCACGGCGGTGCCGTCGGCACCCGCTTCGGAGATCTCGGCGGCGATCGCGGCACAGAGATCGAGGCGACGGGCGCCGAGCACGACGTGGAAGCCCGCCTTGCCGAGGGCGCGGGCGGTCGCGGCGCCGATGCCCGAGCTGGCACCGGTCACGACGGCGGTGGGGCGGCTCATGCCGAAGACCCTAGGACGTCCTAGATCTCGATGCCCTGCTGCGCCGTGTGGGACCCGCGCCGGGCGGCGGCCCGCTGCCAGGTGAACACGCCCCACCCCGCACAGCCGAGCAGCGCCCCCGCGAGGCAGCTGGTGAACGCCACGCCCAGCGGGCGCCCGGACACCAGGTGGGCGGCGAACAGCCCGATCGCCCCCAGCACCCACAGGGCCGTGCCGATGCCGACGACCGTGCGGACGTCGGAGAACCGGCGGGGCACCGGCGGTGGATCGATCACACGGCCAGCGTAGGCGCGGAGCCGCTCGTGCGGTGGCCGCGCTGCTCGCCGCCGCTATCGGGCGGGCTCCTACGGTGCACCGGTCGATGTGGGCGGTGGCGCGGCGGGAGGATCAGCGCCAGCCGAACATGCGGCGGATCGCCTCCCGGACGGGCGTCGAGCTGTCGCCGGTGCCGGTTTTGCTCTCCTTCGCGGGTGCGCCGTCGGTTGCTGCGCTCGTCTCGTCGCCGTTGCTCTCGGCGTCCTTGTTGCCCGTGCCGGCGCTGCCGGGCTTCGCGGCGCGGGCCGGGTCGTTGCTCGCGGTGGCGCCCTCGAGGGAGTACTGGCGAACCCAGTCGACCTGCATCGTCGACTCGGCGGGATTCTCGCCCTCGGGGAACCAGTCGAGCTGGATGCACAGGTGCATCGGTCCGGGAGGCAGGACGTCGGCGTCGGCGGTCCGATACCACTCCTGCCCGTCGACGAACGCGGTGATGCCATCGGGCGTCCACTCGACCGCCCAGTTGTGCCATTGCGTCCCGTCGATCTCCACCTGGCCGTTGACCTGCGAGTTGTCCGAACCGTAGTGGACGAACATGTCGGTCTGCTGACGCTTGGCGTCCGCCATCTCCATGAAGTCGATCTCGCCGCCGACGGGGAAGTTCTCCGCGTCGGGCCACATCAGCAGCAGTGCGTTGTACGACGGATCGGCCACCGGCGCCTTGACCCGGCCCTCCCAGCGGCCGTAGCGGCGGCCCGGGTTCCATGCCATGCCGGCAGTGGTGCCCGACGAGTCACCGGTGATCGTCAGCATGCCGTGGTCGATCGATACCGCCGACGGCGAGCGCGTGCCCTGGCCGGCGTGACCGGGCCCGCCGTAGATGTCCCACTGGTCGGCGCCGCCGGAGAAGTCGTCCTCCCGCTCGGGTGTGCCCCAGCCGAACCTGTCAGCGGCGGTGGTCCCGTCGATCCCGGAGGCCCTGCTCCCGGAACGACCGGCCTTCTCCGGCGTGGCCGGGGTCTGCGGTGCCCTTGTGCGGGAGGGGTGCTTGCTCGTGCCGGAGTCGGACTTGCCGCTGCCCGTCCTGGCCGTGTCCGGACCCGACGGGTCGGTGTCCGGGTCGGAGCCGTCGGCACCGGTGCGGTCCGTCGGCACGGTGTCGGTGTCGGAGGTGGAGGTGCCTTCGGTGTCGGCGCCGGTGTCGGCCTCGGTGGTGTGGGCCTCGGTGGTGTGGACGGCGCCGACCCGGTTCGGGTCGACGACCGCGGCATCGGAGGTCAGCGCCGGGTCGTCGGTGGGTGCGCCGGGGGCGACGAGGATCACCATCACCGCGATCCCGGTGGAGAGGTACTTCCGGATCAGCTCGTCGATGTCGTCCAGCTTCATGGGTGCTCCCTTCGCATTCAGTCCTCCCCGGAAGGGAGATCGGGGTTCGTGGCGGTGTCGGTGGTGACGAGCCAGCGGCCGTCGGGTTGACGGGCGAGCACCACGTCACGCTCGACGAGGTCGATGGTGGCGTCGCCTCCGGGCGCGCCGGTGGCGGTGCCGAGCTCGGCGCGGTAGCCGCGGTGCCGGTCGCCGGTATCGGCGGCGACGAGCGTCAGGGCGGTGACGGTGGCGGTGCGCACCGATCCGGCCGGTGGTGGATCGACCACCACCACCCCGACCGCCGCCGGCGGACTGCCCGGTGCGGCGTACCCGGCCGCCCGCAGCTGTGTGCGACCCCCGTCGTCGGGGGTGATCGAGTGGGCGCCGGTGAGGTAGGCGCGGGCGACGGCCGGTGGATCGGTCAGGTCGACCGTCGCGTCGACGGGGACAGGTGGCGCGCCTCGCTCGACGGGGACCGCGTCCAGGGCGGCCCGGTCGTCCTCGCTCAGCGCGGCGCCGGGCGGCGGGTCGCCCGTCGGCGGTCCGGCATGGGCGCCGACGCCGCCCAGGAGCAACGCGAGCACCGCGACCGTCACGGCGGCGGCCGCAGCCAGCAGCGGGACCCAGCGGCGGGGGTCGGTTCGGTGGGTCACGCCGTCACTCCTTGAAGCTCACGTGGACGTGGTCGAAATGGCCGCCGGTGGCGTTGCGGACGTCGTAGACGCCGCCGCCGGTGTAGCGCCGGCCCCAGCCGCCGTCGGCATCGGCGACCTTCGGGTCCCAGTAGCGGCCCTGCCAGATCAGGTACTTCACGTCGAGCGCGGCCGCGTTGGCGCGGAACCAGTTGGCGACCTGCCAGCCGTGGTCCTTATCGGCACCG
>JAYSXW010000441.1:0-1050 GCA_043716935.1 Pseudonocardia sp. | reverse complement strand
CACATCGTCAGGCGTGCCTTACCCTCGCGGTCCATGACCAGACGCATCCGTGTTGCCGTGGTGTTCGGCGGGCGCAGCAGCGAGCACGCCATCTCCTGCGTGTCGGCGGGCAGCGTCCTGACCCATCTGGACCGCGAGCGGTTCGAGGTCGTGCCCGTCGGCATCGCACCCAACGGAGCGTGGGTGCTCGGCGCCGACGATCCCCGCGAGCTCGCCATGGACGGCGCCACCCTGCCCTCGGTCGCCGCGTCGCGCACCGCGCTCGTCCTGCCCGGCGACCCGACCCGCGGCGGCCTGCTCGTCCTCGACCGCGACCGGGCTGGCGAGGTCCTCAGTGGCGTGGACGTCGTGTTTCCGGTGCTGCACGGCCCCTACGGCGAGGACGGCACGATCCAGGGCCTGCTGGAGATGGCCGGTGTGCCCTATGTCGGTGCGGGGGTGTTCGCCAGCGCGGCGGGCATGGACAAGGAGTTCACGAAGAAGCTGCTGGCCGCCGATGGACTCCCCGTCGGCGACCTCGTCGTCCTTCGCCCCGGCACGAGCACGCTGACCGGCGCCGACCGTGCGCGGCTGGGTGTGCCGGGCCCTGACGGTGTGTGCCGACGGTGCCCGTGGGGGTGGGAGTGTGACCCCGTTTACGTCGTTCCTGCCGACTTTCCCGGCGCCGTTGGGGCCCAGGAAGCCGTAGACCTCACCGGGTGGACCTGCAGGTCCACCCCGTGGACGGCCCGTTTCGTACCGAAGGTCCGGACGAGCTGCTCGGCGACGATCGCCGCCGAGGATGAATCCTGCCGTGTCAATGGGGCTCCGTCAGGGGCCCGTGGAATCTCTCGACTGTCGAGAAGAATAGCCGAGGCGGGATGGCCTGCATCTCGGTCCCTTTCACGGCCCCCTGACAGTTCCGCCGTCCGTCGGGGTCAGGACGACGGGGGATCGACGGACGGGGACTTCGATCTCGTCGACGCCGACCAGCGCCGCGGTACGCTCCCGGACCGCCCGACGCAGCGCCGGGTCGGCGAAGCGGCGCGGCCGAGGGCCGATCCGCCCGAC
>JAYSXW010000045.1:0-6162 GCA_043716935.1 Pseudonocardia sp. | reverse complement strand
CGGTGGGGATCGGGACGCGCAGCGCGTAGCCGTCGAGCTTGCCCTTGAGGTGCGGCATGACCAGGCCGATGGCCTTCGCGGCGCCGGTGGAGGTCGGGACGACGTTCAGCGCGGCGGCGCGGGCGCGGCGCAGGTCCTTGTGCGGGCCGTCCTGCAGGTTCTGGTCCTGGGTGTAGGCGTGGATGGTGGTCATCAGGCCCTGCTCGATGCCGAGCAGGTCGTCGATCACCTTCGCCAGCGGGGCCAGGCAGTTGGTGGTGCAGGAGGCGTTGGAGACGATGTTCTGCGAGCCGTCGTAGGCGGAGTCGTTGACGCCCTTGACCACCGTGAGGTCCTCGCCCGTCGCCGGCGCGGAGATGACGACCTTCTTCGCGCCGGCGTCGAGGTGCTTGGTGGCACCCTCCCGCTTGGTGAAGATGCCGGTGGACTCGACCACGACGTCGACGCCGAGGTCCTTCCACGGCAGGTCCGCCGGGTCGCGCACGGCCAGACCCTTGAAGCCCTTGCCGTCGACGACGATCTCGTCATCGGTGGAGGTGACCTCGTAGGGCAGTCGGCCGAGGATAGAATCGTACTTGAGCAGGTGGGCCAGGGTGGCGTTGTCGGTGATGTCGTTCACCGCGACGATCTCGATGTCGGCGCCGCCCGCGAGCCGCTGAGCGTCCACCGCCCGCCAGAAGTTGCGCCCGATCCGCCCGAAACCGTTCACGCCCACACGCACCGTCACGCCCGTGCCTCCTCGACCTGTCACCGAACGGTGGATCCCACCGCTTCACAGAAGAGCCTAGCGTCCGTCCGGCAGCGGGTGGCCCCGAGGTTCGGAATCGATCCACCTACGGTGTGACGTCCGGTCGACGCCGGAGGTGGTGCAGGTCAGCGCCCCTGGGCTGACGTCCTGGACGTACGGTGCCGCTGCCGCCGTACAACCCCCGACACTCGGCGCCGAGGCGACGGCTCAGGCCTCTTCCTCCAGCATCTCCGCGGTGACCGCCGATTCGGTGTCGGCGATGCCGAGGTCGGCGGCCCGCTTGTCGGCCATGTGAAGCAGTCGTCGGATGCGGCCGGCCACCGCGTCCTTCGTCATCGGGGGGTCGGCGAGCTGACCGAGCTCCTCCAGCGACGCCTGGGTGTGCTCGGCGCGCAGGCGACCGGCGGCCAGCAGGTGATGCGGGGTGTCGTCGCCGAGGATCTCCAGCGCGCGGGCGACACGGGCGGCGGCGGCCACCGCGGCCCGGGCCGAACGGCGCAGGTTGGCGTCGTCGAAGTTGGCCAAGCGATTGGCGGTCGCCCGCACCTCGCGGCGCATCCGCCGTTCCTCCCACGCCATCACCGACTCGTGCGCGCCCATGCGGGTGAGCAGCGCGCCGATGGCGTCGCCGTCGCGCACGACGACCCGGTCGGCCCCACGGACCTCCCGCCACTTCGCCGCCACCCCGATCCGGCGGGCCGCACCCACCAGCGCCATCGCGGCCTCCTGACCCGGGCAGGTGACTTCCAGCGCGGAGCTGCGCCCGGGCTCGGTGAGCGAGCCGTGCGCCAGGAACGCTCCCCGCCAGGCCGCTTCGGCGTCACACACCCCTCCGGACACGACGGGCGGAGGCAGGCCTCGCACCGGACGGCCGCGGGCGTCGAGCAGGCCGGTCTGGCGAGCGAGGCCCTCCCCGTCACGCACCACGCGCAGCACGTACCGCGCACCCTTGCGGAGGCCACCCGCGGTGATGACATGGGCCTCGCAGGTGTGGCCGTAGAGCTCCTGGATGTCGCGGCGCAGCCGACGGGCCACCGACCCGGTGTCGACCTCCGCCTCCACCACCACCCGGCCGCCGACGATATGCAGGCCACCGGCGAAGCGCAGCAGCGCCGCCACCTCGGCGCGGCGGCAGCACGGCTTGGTGACGACGAGCCGGCTCAACTCGTCCTTGACCGCCGCGGTCATCGCCATCGCCGCACCCTCCTCCTGCGCACAGGACCCTGGGCCCCGTTCACGTCCTCTCCTGCCCGACGCCCGGACGGGCTGCGGGAAGGTCGGGCGCCGGACCCGGTCCCCGTTCGAGCAGCTGGTGGAACACCGACGCCAAGGCCTCGGCGAGCGCCACGGGATCGTGATGGGGCCCCGTCGGGTCGTCGGCGGCGACCGGGGCCAGGTGGACGCGGCCGCCCGCCGACAGCATCATCGCGGCCGCCTGCCTCAACCGCTCCGGCAGCGCGACCGCCGCGAGATCAGCGAGGATCGCGTCCACCCGCAGGGTCGGCGCGTGCTGCGACAGTACGGCCAGGTGCTGTTCCGGGGAGAACCCGGCGGTCTCCCCCGGCTCGGGCGCCAGGTTGAGCACGACGACCCGCCGGGCTGCGGTGGCCACGACGGCATCGCGCAGGTCGGGCACGAGCAGGTGGGGGATGACGCTGGAGAACCACGATCCGGGGCCGAGGACCAGCAAGTCGGCGCCCAACACTGCGGCCAACGCCTCCGGGCAGGCCCGGGGCCGTTCGGGCCGCAGGAAGACCCGCCGCACCCGGCCGGGCGTCGACGCGACGGCCACCTGCCCCCGGATGCGGTGCGTGCCGCCGCCCCGCCCGGGGGCGCCGAGCCCGGTGACCTCGGCCTCGATGTCGAGCGGGTCGCAGCTCATCGGCAGAACCCGGCCGCGCACGCCGAGGAGCGCTCCGACCTGGTCGAGCGCCGCCACCGGATCGGCGAGCATCTCCATCAGGCCGGCGATCAGCAGGTTGCCCACCGCGTGGCCGGCGAGTGCGCCCGAGCCGCCGAACCGGTGCTGCACCAGGCCCGTCCAGCGCCGGCCCGACTCGTCGTGGGCCGCGAGCGCGGCCATCGCCATCCGCAGGTCACCGGGTGGGAGCAACCCCAGCTCGCGGCGTAGGCGGCCCGACGAGCCGCCGTCGTCGCCGACGGTGACGATCGCCGTGACGTCGTCGGTGAGCCGCCGCAGCGCCGACAGCGTGGCGTGCAGTCCGTGTCCACCTCCGAGCGCGACGGCCCTCATCCCGGCGCCGTCATCCGCGCACCAGATCGCCGCGCGGTCACTCGCGCCCCAAATCGCGGTGCGTGACGTTGACGGTCATGCCCTCGGTACCCGCGAGGCGTCGCGCGATCTCCTCGCTGATCGCGACACTGCGGTGCTTGCCACCGGTGCAGCCGACCGAGACGGTGAGATAGCGCTTGCCCTCGCGCCGGTATCCGGCCCCGACCAGCCCGAGCAGCTCCAGGTAGCGGGAGATGAACTCCTCGGCGCCGTCCTGACTCAGGACGTAGTCGCGCACCGTGTCGTCGCGGCCGTTGAGGTCACGCAGCTCCGGGATCCAGAACGGGTTGGGCAGGAAACGGACGTCGACGACCAGGTCGGAGTCCATCGGCAAGCCGTATTTGAAACCGAACGACACCAACGTCACGCGGGTGGTCTGGGCGACGTCGGCGCCGAAGGCGCGTTCGAGGGTGGCCCGCAGCGCCGGGACGACGACGGCAGACGTGTCGACCACCAGGTCGGCGCTCTCCCGCAGCGGGCGCAGCAGCTCGCGTTCAGCTGCGATGCCGTCAACGAGCCGGCCGTCGCCCTGCAGCGGGTGGCTGCGTCGCACCTGCTCGAAGCGGCGCACCAGCACGGCGTCGGAGGCCTCCAGGAACAGCAGCCGCGGCTTGTAGCCACGCGTGTCGAGATCCTTGATGACGGTCCCGAGGTCGGCGGTGAACGCGCGGCTGCGCACGTCCATGACGACGGCGATGCGTGTGATGTCGCCGCCGGCGCGGGCCCCGAGGTCGACCATCGTGGCGATCAGCTCGGGCGGCAGGTTGTCGACGACGAACCAGCCGAGGTCCTCCAGGACCTTGGCCGCGGTGCTGCGCCCGGCGCCGGACAGGCCGCTCACCAGCGCCACCTCGATGCCGGACCGCTTGGCTTGCGGGTCACCGGTCATGGGGCCACCCCGTGCGCGGCGGCGGCGGGGCCGCTGGTCGGACCGTTGAGCGCGGTCAGCACGGCCGCGGCCGTGCGCGGACCGAAGCCGGGCAGGGCCGCTATCTCCTCGACGCCGGCCGCCCGGAGCTTGCGCAGCGACCCGAAGTGCTTGAGCAGTGCCGACCGGCGGGCCGGTCCGAGGCCGGGCACCGCGTCGAGCTCCGAGGCGGTCATGCTCTTCGAGCGACGCTGCCGGTGATAGGTAATGGCGAACCGGTGCGCTTCGTCGCGCACGCGCTGCAGCAGGAACAGCCCCTCGCTGGTGCGGGACAGGATCACGGCGTCCGGTTCGGCGGGCAACCAGACCTCCTCCAGACGCTTGGCCAGGCCGCACACGGAGACACCGGTGATCCCGAGCTCGGCCAGTACGTCGGCCGCCGCCTCGGCCTGGGGTTGGGCCCCGTCGACCACCAGGAGGTTGGGCGGGTAGGCGAACTTCCGGGGTCGTCCGGTGTCGGGATCGATACCCGGCCGGTGGGCGGGGAGACTGTCGACGGTGATGTCCGGGGCTTCGCCCTGATCTTGTGACTCGTTACGGTCGACCGGGGGCGGGCCCGTCTCGGAGAGGTAGCGACGGAACCGACGGCGGACAACGTCGGCAATGGATGCGACGTCACCGCTCGCCGACCCGTCGCGGATCTCGAAGCGGCGGTAGTCCGACTTCTTCGCCAGCCCGTCCTCGAAGACGACGAGCGAGGCGACGACGTTGGTGCCCTGCACGTGGCTCACATCGATGCACTCGATGCGCAGCGGCGCGGAGTCGAGCCCGAGCGCGTCCTGGATCTCCTGCAGCGCGGCCGAGCGGGCCGTCAGGTCACCCGCGCGTCGCAGCTTGTGCTGGGTCAGCGCCTCCGCCGCGTTCCGGGCCACGGTCTCGGCCAGGGCGCGCTTGTCGCCCCGCCGGGGCACCCGGATGCCGACCCGGGAGCCGCGCAGCTCGCTGAGCCACTGTGCCAGGGCCTCGGCCTCCGGTGGCAGTTCGGGCACCAGGATCTCCCGTGGGACCGGCTGCTGGGCGTCGTCGGCCGCGTCGGCCAGCGCGGCCTGCTCGCCGTAGAACTGCGTGACGAAGCGTTCGACGAGCTGTGCGGTGTCGGTGGGCTCGACCTTGTCGACCACCCATCCGCGCTGTCCGCGGACCCGCCCGCCCCGCACGTGGAAAACCTGCACGGCGGCCTCCATCTCGTCCTGGGCGAACGCCACGACGTCGGCGTCGGTGCCGTCGCCGAGCACCACCGCCTGCTTCTCCATGGCCCGCTTCAGCGCGCCCGCATTGTCGCGCAGGCGCGCGGCCAGTTCGAACTCCAGGCGCTCCGACGCCCCGGCCATCCTCCGTTCGAGCTGGCGCACCAGATGATCGGTGCGACCGGCGAGGAAGTCGGAGAAGTCCTGCACGATGTCGCGGTGTTCCTGCGCGGTGACGCGCCCGACACAGGGAGCGGAGCACTTGTCGATGTAGCCGAGCAGGCACGGCCGGCCGATCTGGCCGTGCCGCTTGAACACCCCGCCGCTGCACGTGCGCGCGGGGAAGACCCGCAGGAGGGTGTCGAGCGTCTCCCGGATCGCCCAGGCGTGGGCGTAGGGCCCGAAGTAGCGCACGCCTTTGTGGCGTGGGCCACGGTAGACGTGCAGCCGCGGGAACTCCTCGTCCATCGTGATGGCAAGTACCGGGTAGGACTTGTCATCGCGGTATCGGACGTTGAACCGCGGATCGAACTCCTTGATCCAGTTGTACTCGAGCTGCAGTGCCTCCACCTCGGTGGAGACGACGGTCCACTGCACGTGGGAGGCGGTGGTGACCATCTGCCGGGTGCGCGGGTGCAGTCCGGCGAGATCGGCGAAGTACGAGTTGAGGCGCTGGCGCAGGCTCTTGGCCTTGCCGACGTAGACGACTCGGCCGTGCGGGTCGGAGAAGCGGTAGACCCCGGGCTCCTCGGGGATCGACCCGGGCGCGGGGCGGTAGCTGGCGGGATCCGACATGGCCCTTCCAGGGTAGGACGGACCCCCGACAGTCCGCGCCCCGCACCGCCCAGCGGCGCCGCCACGAGCTGGTGTAGGCCGGTCCTGCCGAAATGTCGGGGGTGGCTGGTAGGACTTCGACTCGACCCGAACACCTGTTCGACGAGGGGATCGACGTGGGAACCGACAAGCTCGACACCGTCCGCAAGCTGCTCGCGAAGGCCGACGGCGC
>JAYSXW010000440.1:0-1051 GCA_043716935.1 Pseudonocardia sp. | reverse complement strand
GCTTCCGGCTGCTCGGCGGGGTCGAGCAGGTCTGCGGCGAGGGGGTGGGCCTCGATGAGTACGGCGCCGCAGCCCTCGTCGGGGGTCATGATCAGGATTTCGGGGTCGCCCAGGGCGACGGCGTCGGCGGTGATGATGTGGGCGACTGCTGTTGTTGTCATGAGAGAACTGTAGCACGCAGGCTACGCATCGCGCAAGGCGGAGAGTCAGACCGTCGCCGGGAACGCCCGCCGCAGCGCCCCAGCCAGCGCATCCAGACCGTCATCCTTCGTCGCGGCCGGCGTCCACGCCAACATCTGATCCTCCAACCCGGCCAACGGCTCCCGGTGCACCACGGCGCCCCGCTGGTAGTGCGTGAGCGCCGCCTCGATCCGAGACCGCTTGTGCCCGCCCACGTGCTCCAAGTCCAGCCGCACCCCCACCGGGACCGGCGACACAATCTCCCGCCACCGGTCCCCGCCCTGATTCGACTCGACGACCCACTCCCGGAGCGTCGTCGGGTACACCGCCGTCAGCGCTCGCATCCGCTCCACGAGCGCCAGACCGTCATGCCGGCCCAGCTCGGCGTGCTCCACCACCGCCCGGCGCCCCGACCGGTCGATGCCCAGCACCACGAGCGCCGTCTGGTCCGAGCGGGCCCGCTGCGTCATCGCCGGGTCGACATACAGGATCCGACGCACCGCCTCGACCTGCCGGTCGTACCGGATCAGCTCCCGGCGCCAGTACCCGGCCTGCCCCGCGAGTTCGGGACGGTTCGCCATGTTCAGCGCGTAGTCCGACCCGCCCGTGTCCCGCATCGTGCGCAGCTCGTCAAGCGACCACCGCGCCGGCCACATCGACCGCTCCGCCGCCGTGCCCTCGTCGACGATCGCCGGATAGTAGCGCGGCGTGAAACCGTTCGCGGCGATCCACGGCGCGATCCGATGCTCACGATCACTCTCCGGGAGCGCGGCCCGCACCACGTCGTGAGTCAGCGACCCGTACATCGTCGTCGTCCCCGCGATCTGCACCACCGTGGTCCGCTCCCCCATCGGCAGGATCGTCGACACCA
>JAYSXW010000439.1:0-9662 GCA_043716935.1 Pseudonocardia sp. | reverse complement strand
CGTCGAGTGGTTCGCCGAGCACGGCGGGCTCACCCGCGAGAACGGCGACACGTTCCGCCGCGAGCTGCTCTCCCGCGGCGGCGCGATCGACCCGATGGACGCCTACCGGGCCTTCCGCGGCCGCGACCCCGAGATCGCCCCGTTGCTGGCCCGGCGCGGGCTGAACGGGCTGAACGGGCTGAGCGGGCTGAGCACGTGATGTGCGGAGCCGGTGCAGCAACGTCATGCCGGCGCCGGCCAGCAGCCCCCAGAACGCCGAGCCGATCCCGAGGAACGCGATACCGGCCGCGGTCACCACGAACGTGACGGCCGCGGCCGCCCGGCTCCGACACGGCCGACACCAGCGATGCCGCGAGTGCGCCCAGCAGGGCGAGCCCGGCCACCGCCTCCACCAGCACCGGTGGCGACAGCAGGATCACCGCCGTTGCGACGCCGGCGCCGAGCCCGAGCACGGCGAGACAGAGCCCGGAGGCGATCCAGCGGCGGCCGGGACCGGGATCGGCGTCCGCGTCGGCGGCCAGGGCCGCGCTGGTCGCGGCGAGATTCACCGCGTGCCCGCCGAACAGTGCGCCGACGAGGGTGGCGAGACCGGTGGCCACCAAGATCGGACGCAGCGGCGGGCGGAACCCGAACTGCTTCATGACGGCCATTCCCAGCACGTTCTGCGACGCCATCGTGACGAGGAACAGCGGCAGCCCGACGCTGACGAGCGTGGCGGGCTCGATCGTCGGCGTGGTCGGGACCAGCACCGGGGCCAGGCCGGACGCGGGCAACCCCGGCCCGCTCAGCACGATCAGCACGACGGCGACGGCCAGCGCGGCCGGTACCGCCCACGGCCGCGCGAACTGCCCGACCAGCACCCAGACGATGATCACCGGCGCGGCCGGCACGGGCACCTCCGCCACGCCCCGGACCGGCGCTAGACACAGCGGCAGCCGGCCGGCCCAGCGAGGGGACCAGGCCCGCGATCACGACGAGCAGGCCGCACAGCAGGAACGCCCCGATGGCTGCCGGGAACCCGCCGGGCGGCGGACCCGCCGAGATCAGCAGTGCCCGCGCCGGGCGTGGACCAGGCGACGCTGATCGGCCCGACGCTCGACACCCTGCACGCCGTAGCCGCTGCGCTCGACGCCCCGCTCACGGCCCTGGTCGTCGGCACCCCGGCGCTCGTACTCGGTGCGGCCGTCGAGGTCGAGCTGCTGAGGGTGTTCGACGACGGACCCGTCACCTACGAGCTGTGCCGGCTCCGGGTCCCCGCCGGCGCCGAGCAGCGGTCACCCGCGCACCACGCCGGCGTCACCGAGCACGTCACGGTGTTCGCCGGAGTGCTCGAGGCGGGCACGTCGGACCATCCCCGGCGCGGTGGAGCGGGGGAGCACCTGGAGTGGGCGGCCGACGTCCCGCATCGGTACGCCGCCGTCGGGGACCTCGACGTGCTCGCCAGCCTGCTCATCCGCTCCCCGCGCCCCGGGTCGGGGTGACGGTGTCCGGCTACGATTCGCCGATGATCTCCTGATCCACGCGCCATCCGTACCTGCCACGCAACGAGGAGATCCCATGGCCAGCCGCCGCCCCGTCCGACCGTCCGCCGTTACCGACACGCCCCGCCCCGTCCCGTCGGCGGTACCGGGCCCGGTGGCGGGGGATGTGGGCTCGTCCGCGGCCCGGTCCGCTGCTGCGGAGGACGCTGCTGCGACGGACGCCCCGGCCCGTTCGGCTCCGGCCCGGCCCACACCGGTCGATAACGCTGACGCCCGGTCCGCTCCGGCCCGGTCCGCTCCGGTCGAGGACGCTCGGGTCGAGAACGCTGCGGCGGCAGTGGCGTCGTCCACAGTGGCTGAGGCGTCCGAGGGCGACGACGCCCCGCCGCTCAATCGGGCCGACCGTCGGGCCCGCGGCAAGCAGCCTCAGCGACCTGGCCATGCCGGCCCACAGCCCGACGGCCTGCGCGGCGACCGGGGCCCCCGCAGCCACACCAAGCGCCCCTGACCCCCCACTTCGCACACCGTTGGTCCACTTCGCCCAGCCTCCCCCCACTTCGCAGACCGCCGGGTCCACTTCGCACAGGCACCGATCCTTTCGAGGAGGGCCGAAGGTGTGCGAAGTCGGCACGATGACCGGGTCGCCGTCTGACCGGGTGTGGGGCGCATGTGGTCGGCGGGCCTTCCGCCTCGGGTGCTCAGCGTTGCCGAGGTCGTCTCCATCAGCCCCTGCGGAATGCACGGACGGTGTGCGAAGTGGCCGAGTTGTCCACCGGCTCCGCGAATTGCCCGCAACCGCAGCCGGGTGGCGATCGCCAGGGCCGGCCTCCCCACCCCGGAGCTCCAGCGGAGGTGTGGACGCCGTCGGGGCTGTTCGTGGGTCGCGTCGACCTCGCCTGGCCGGGCTACCGCACCGTCGGCGGGTTCGACGGCCGCGTGAAGTACCGCAGGTACCTGCGCCCCGGCCAGGACCCCGGCGACGCCGTCTACCCGGCCACCCGCCTGCGCCGAGCCTTCGACTTCGCACACCTACGACGCACGTCGCACAGGTCCGTACGTCTGCGAATTCGCACGACGGTGTGCGAGGTCGCACCGAGCATTGCGAGGTGGCGGCGACCCGGCCAACCCGCTCGCGCGGTAAGCCCCCGAGCGTCAGCGGGCGGAAGCAGACCGTCCCGCCCGGTGGGGAGCGCCGGGCGGGACGGGTGGTGCCTGCGGGAGGTCAGCTACTTGTAGATCCGCATGTAGTCCACGAACATCTCGGTCGGGCGGGGGGAGCCGCCGTCGGGGAAGTAGTCGAGCTGGATGACGGGATGCATCTCGCCGGGGGGCATGGTGGCGCCGTCGGTGCTCTCGAACCACCGGTCGCCGTCGATGTAGCCGGTGATGCGGCCGTCGACCCATTCCACCGCGTAGTTGTGCCACTGGGTGATGTCGAGGGTCTTCTTCGCCGACTTCTGCTGGTTCGACGAGCTGTAGTGCAGGAAGAACGAGAGGCCACCTGCGGCGCTGTCGGTCTCGGCGAAGTCGACCTCGCCGCCCTGCGGCCAGGCGCCGTTGGGCCACAGGAGCAGGACGGGGTGGTACTGAGCATCGCCGGCGGCGAACCTGGCCCGCATCTCCCACTTGCCGAAGCGCTGGTTGGCGCCCCAAGCCATGCCGCCGGTAGTGCCGTCGGCGCCGCCACGGATCACCAGCGAACCGTTCTCGACGCTCAGCGCGTCGGCCGTCCGCCTGCCGTTGCCGGCGTGGCCTGCGCCCTCGTAGGGCGTCCAGTTGCTGCTCATGGATCCGTTGAACTCGTCGCCGCCAGCCGGCGTCCAGCCGCCGGCCGCGGCGGCCTGGGTGCCGTCACCGTCGCTGCGCGCGGGTGCGGTGCGCGACGTCGGGGCGGGCTTCGGGGTCGGCACGGCAGTGGCCTCCGACGAGGCCGGTCCGGTGGTCGCCTTGGGAGTGGCCGTACGCGCCGCGGTCTGCGCGGGAGTCTTCGCCGCGGGCGTGGTCGGTTCGGGGGCTGCGGTGCCCGTAGGCGTCGACTCGGCGACAGTGGTCGGTTGCGCGGCCAGGATCGAGGTGCCCGGCCGCGGGATGGCCGAGGACGTGCCGGAGGTGGTGTTGACCATCGTCACGACGGTGGCGGCCACGAGCATCACCGCGCCGCCGACCGCGATCGGCGCGATGCGGCGGGAGAACTGGCCCACCGGGAAACGACGGCGACCGGTGGGCTGCATCGTGCGCATGTCGATCGTCGGTGACTCGAGATCGAACTCGACATACGCCGCTTCGAGTCCGGTCTCGTCCTCCTGAGCGGCGGTAGTGGCCGTCGCACCGGACCACCGGTGTCGACCGGCGTTCGCGATGGAGAAGCCCTGCGCCGCGGTGATCCGCTCGATCATCTCGGCCGGGGACTCCGAGCGATCGTTCGCGGCGTTCCGTCGCATGACCGCAGACCATAGGAACGTGACACGTCGTGATCGGCCAACCTGAGAGTTTGGGTTGCACACTCGCGCCCACAGGTCGTTCAGCCGCGCCGGAACGCACCCCAACCGGCCTCATGGCGTCGCAAGCTGCTCCGTTCGGCGCAACACTGCTCTCAGCTCCGGTCAGAAATGCCCACTCGGACGGGTGCTGTCCCTCCGTTAGCCGATTGTTACTCCGTTCAGAATGGGGGAAGCTAGGCGGCGATGCTCCCTGCTGCTCCCCCAGGGGGTGCGTCCCCGTACCCGTCGACAACGCTGCCGCTCTCGACGCGCGCGCTCGTGCCCCTGAACGATCACGTCCTGCTGGCGCTACCCCCGACGGCCGCGTCTGCCTCCGTGCTGCGCAGCCTCCGTTCCGAGGGGGTGAGCGTCAGTCCCGTGAGCGACGGCATCGGCGTGCTCCGCGCGGTGCGGTCGCGCGATCCGGCGCTGCTGGTGCTCGACGTCGAGCTGCCGGGACCCGACCAGGCCGCGGTACTGGCGGCGGTCCACTCCGAGGCGCCGAACGTGTCGATCATCGCAGTGACGCCGCGTGAACGGCGGGGCGGGCTGTTGGGACTGCTGCGGGGGGACCGGGACGACTACTTGCTGCGCCCGTTCGCCGTCGACGAACTCGCCGCGCGCATCCGGTTGCGCCTGCGACTCGGGGCTGCCCCGAAGAGCGCCGTCCTGCGCCAGGGTGAGCTGGTGGTGGACACGGGCTTCGACGAGGTCACCGTCGACGGCCAGCCCGTCTCGCTCTCGCCCACCGAGTTCTCGCTGCTGATGGCCTTGTTGGCCACGCCGGGGGAGGTCGTCGCGCCCGATCGCCTCGCCCGCGAGGTCTGGTCGGAGCCCGCATCGGCGAACCTCGTGCAGGTCTACATCTCCTATCTACGTCGCAAGATCGGTCCGGAGCGAATCCGTACGGTGCGGGGCGAGGGCTACGTCCTGGAGGCGTGATGACCCGATCGGGGTTCTTCATTGAAGGTGCGCCGACGCCTGCGTAACGCTTCGGGCAACAACCGCCGTTGCACTCTGCGGAGGGACCTGGCCTGTGCTACCCAGTGGGTCCACGGGTTAGCGAGGGGTGCAACCCGGATTACTCATCGGAGACAAGAGTCATGACCGTTGTCGGCATCATCACCGCCATCATCATCGGCGCGATCCTCGGGTTCGTGGGCAAGCTCGTCGCCCCCGGCCGCCAGAACATCCCGTGGTGGCTGACCATCCTGGTCGGCATCGTCGCGGCCTTCATCGGCACGTTCATCGCAAGCCTGCTCGGTGTCGCGAACACCAAGGGCATCGACTGGATCGAGATCATCCTGCAGATCGTCGTCGCCGCCATCGGCGTGACGGTCGTCGCCGGCATCTACGGACGGCGCGGCGTCACCCGCTGACCCGCTGCGTCCGGCGGCCCGGTTCCCGACTCGTTCGGGGCCGGGCCGCTGTCGTTCCACCGGAGCGGACGTACCGGCCGCGACGTTCCGGCACGCTATCGGCCGAACGCACGGGCCGGCACGAGGAACGCGTCGTTCTCCTCCGGCGACGAGACGGTGACCCGGACGCCGTCGGGATGGAACGGGCGCACCACCACCTTGTGGTCCAGACAGTGCGCCGCGAACGGCGCCGTTCGATCACCCAGTGCGAGCCAGACGAAGTTGGCCTGCGTCGGTGGCACCGCGAAACCGGCGTCGAGCAGGGCGTTGCGGACCCGGATCCGCTCGTCCAGCACCTGCGGCACCGCCGAGAGCAGAACCTCGGCGTCGTCGAGGGCGGCGATCGCGCCGGCCTGCGCCACGGCGCTCACGCTGAACGGCGAGCAGACCTTGCGCAGCGCCGTCGCCACCTCCGGCGCGGCGACGGCGTAGCCCACCCGCAGCGCGGCGAGCCGGTAGGCCTTGGAGAACGTGCGCAGCACGACGAGGTTGGGATAGGCGTCGAGCAGGCTCATCCCGTCCGCGGCGGCGGGGTCGGTGACGTACTCGTGGTAGGCCTCGTCCAGCGCGACGAGGACGTCCGGGCCCACGGTGGTGAGGAACCTCTGCAGCTCCTCGTGCGTGACGACCGTGCCCGTCGGGTTGTTGGGGCTGCACACCATCACCAGGCGGGTGCGCGGCCCCACGGCGGCGGCCATCGCATCGAGATCGTGGCGGAACTCCGCGTCGAGCGGCACCGTGCGAACGGTCGCCCCGCCGATCTGCGTGACGATCGGGTATGCCTCGAACGAGCGCCAGCCGAACAGCACCTCATCCGACGGATCGTGGCACGTGGCCTGCACCAGCTGCTGGCAGATGCTCACCGACCCGCAGCCGACGGCGATCCACTCCGGTGCCACGTCCAGGGTCTCGGCGAGGCGGGCCGTGAGCCCACTGGCGGCGAGGTCGGGGTAGCGGTTGCCGGCCGCCGCCGCCTCCGTGACAGCCGCGAGCACCCTCGGCGTCGGCGGCAGCGACACCTCGTTGCTGGCGAGCTTGACCGCCCCCGGGAGGGTCCGGCCCGGCACGTAGACGGGAAGGCTCTCCAGGTCGGCGCGCGTGAGCGTCATGACCGTCACGGTATCCCGCCCCGTCCGCTCCGACCTGGTAGGTCGTGACACGCTGTGGTCATGACCGACATCCGCACGGAGACCGTCCCCCTGGTCGACGGTAGCGCGTTGCGGCTCACCGTCGCCGAGCCGGTCAGCTCGGTCCGCGGCGGCATCGTGGTGCTCCATGAGGCTCGCGGTGTGACCGACGCCGTCCGTGGACTGGCGAGCGGCCTCGCCGCAGACGGCTGGCTCGTCGTGGCCCCCCACCTCTACCATCGCGATGGCGCCGACGAGCTCGACGGCGACGACGGCGAGGTCCAGACTCACGTTAACCGGCTTGACGACGAGCAGATCACGGCCGACACCGACACCGCGTTCGGCTGGCTCGCAGACCACGGAATCGGCGCGGACCGGATGGGCATCATCGGCTTCGACCTCGGCGGCTCGGTCGCACTCCTGATCGCCGCCCGCCGCACCCTCG
Organism: Pseudonocardia sp.; assembly: GCA_043716935.1. Taxonomy (GTDB): domain Bacteria; phylum Actinomycetota; class Actinomycetes; order Mycobacteriales; family Pseudonocardiaceae; genus Pseudonocardia. Next base: position 2,711 of record JAYSXW010000439.1, on the reverse strand, counting down.
GCGCGGCCGTCACCGTGGCGGGCAACAAGCTCAACAGCGTCCCGGCCGGCCTGTTCGACCGCCTCGTCGACTCCATCGACGGCCTCACCTGCCCGTGGCTCGGCATCTTCGGCGAGCTCCCCGACGGCGGTAACGACCCCCAGATCGACCGCCTCCGAGCCGCTGCCGCGTCGTCGGACGTGGCGACCGACGTGGTGGTCTACCGCAGTCACCGCTTCGACGACGACCCCGCCGCCGCCGCCGACGCCTGGCAACGCACCCTCAACTGGTTCGACAGCCATCTCCGCTGACACCCGCACCGCGAGTCGGGGCGGGGATGTGCGCGAGTCGAGCTCTGGACGTGCGCGAGTCGGGGTCGGGAGGTGCCCAAATCGGACGGCGAAAGCGCGTGATCCGAGCCGTCGACGGGCGGAGACGGCAGCACCACCACCTGGCGAACCGCTTCCCGGCCTTGCATGCTGGCCGTTATGGCAGTGTCCGATAACACCACGGCAGCCGCGACCCCCGATGTGCTCTGGGCCCCCGATCTCGACTGCGCCGGGCCGCTGGCCGCGTTCACGGACTGGATACGTGAGCACCGCGCCGTCGACGCCCCGGACTACGCGTCCCTGCACGCCTGGTCGGTCTCGGATCTGGACGGCTTCTGGTCCGCCGCCGCGGAGTTCCTGGGAGTCCGCTTCCACACCCCGCCGACGGCCGTGCTCGGCTCGCGGGAGATGCCGGGCGCGCAGTGGTTCCCCGGCGCCACGCTGAACTACGCCGAGCACGCCCTGACTTCCGGGCCCGGCCGCGCGGACCGCGACATCGCGGTCATCTTCGTCCGCGAGGACGGCCTCGAACGCACGATCACCCACGCGATGCTGCGCGACGCCGTCGGCCGCGCCCGGGCGGGCCTGCGCCGAGCCGGCGTCGGCCGCGGTGACCGGGTCGTCGCGCTGGCCCCCAACTGCCCCGAGGCGCTCGTCGCGTTCCTCGCCGCCGCGAGCCTCGGCGCGATCTGGTCGTCGTGTTCACCGGACTTCGGCGCCCGCGCCGTCCACGACCGGTTCGCCCAGATCGAGCCGGCGGTGCTCATCGCCGTCGACGGGTACGTCTACGGCGGCAAGCGCTACGACGTCCGGGTGAACGTCACCGCGTTGCAGACGCAGTTGCCGACCCTGCGCCAGACCGTACTGATCCCCTATCTCGACGGGCCGCTGGACGGCACGACCCCGTGGGAGGACTTCATGGCCGAGCCGAGCCCGCTGGAGTTCGAGCCCGTGCCCTTCGACCATCCACTGTGGGTGCTCTACTCGTCGGGCACCACCGGCCTGCCCAAGGGCATCGTGCACGGCCACGGCGGCATCGTGCTGGAGCACATGAAGGCGCTCGCGCTGCAGATGGAGTTGGGGCCGGGCGAGCGGTTCTTCTGGTTCACCACGACCGGGTGGATGATGTGGAACCTGCTGATCGGCGGACTTCTCGTCGGATCGACCATCATTCTGTTCGACGGCAATCCCGGCCACCCCGACCTCGGTGCCCTCTGGACGCTCGCCGAGCGTCATCGCGTCACCTACCTCGGGGTGTCGGCGCCGTTCATCCAGTCCTGTACGAAGGCCGGCCTGCGCCCGCGCGACGACCACGACCTCTCCTCCCTGCGCGCCATCGGCTCCACCGGCTCGCCCTTGTCCGCCGAGGGCTTCCGGTGGGTGGGCGACGCGGTCGGCCCCGACGTCCAGATCTGCTCGGTCTCCGGCGGCACCGACGTCTGCTCGGCCTTCGTCGGCTCCGCGCCGTCCGTGCCGGTGTGGTCGGGCGAGATCTCCTGCGCCGCGCTGGGCGCCCACGTGGTCGCCTACGACGAGGCCGGCACGGAACTCGTCGACGAGGTGGGCGAGCTGGTGATCACCACGCCGACCCCGTCGATGCCGGTCGCGTTCTGGAACGACCCCGATGGCACCCGCCTGCGCGAGGCGTACTTCGACGACTTCCCGGGCGTCTGGCGGCACGGCGACTGGGTGCGCCGCACCCCGCGCGGCTCATACGTGATCTACGGACGCAGCGATTCGACGCTCAACCGCGGCGGCGTCCGGACGGGTACGGCCGACTTCTACGCTGTCGTCGAGGGCTTCCCTCAGGTGATCGACTCGCTGGTCATCGACACCACCGAACTCGGTGCAGGCGACGCAGGCGCACTGCTCTGCTTTCTGGTCCTGGCGCCGGACACCCCGATCGACGACGTCGAACCTGCCCTGCGACGAGCGCTGCGCACCGAGTTGTCGCCGCGCCACGTACCCGACCGGTTCGTCGTCGTCGACGCCGTACCCCGCACCCTCAACGGCAAGAAGTGCGAGGTCCCGGTCAAGAAGATCCTCGCGGGTGTGGCGCCCGACCGCGCCATCAGCCGCGGCGCCCTCCAGAATCCCGACGCCCTGGCCCCGTTCCTCGCCCTGGCGGCCGGGGGGTCGCAGAACCCGGTGGACGGGCTTGTGTAGCCTTAGGACTGCTGGAAGCCATCAGGCTTCGGGAGGCTTCGCCTAGTCTGGTCTATGGCGCCGCACTGCTAATGCGGTTTGGGGTCACCCCCCATCCCGGGTTCAAATCCCGGAGCCTCCGCGCTGGTACGGCCGATAGGCTGTGCGAGACACAACTCAACACGCGCCCGTAGCTCAACGGATAGAGCATCTGACTACGGATCAGAAGGTTAGGGGTTCGAATCCCTTCGGGCGCAC
>JAYSXW010000438.1:0-9666 GCA_043716935.1 Pseudonocardia sp. | reverse complement strand
GGAGCGGCCCTTGCCGGAATCGGGATGCAGCAGCCTGTATGGGGTTCGAATGCCCAGACAGCTACAGCGCAGGCATCGGAAACGTTAACCGATAAAGCTGCGGCAAATGCAAATCCGTCGACGTCTTCCGGCTCACCAGCCGACACAAAAGACGTGCAGTACATTACATCTACTCTGACTGCATACGGATACCCCGATATTACTGTACAAAATGGGGTTCCGGTTGAGTGGACAATTCATGCTGACAAGGGCGTAATTAACGGTTGTAACGGCACAATGGAGTGGTATGCCGAAGAAGCTGAGCAGCTCGTCGTCCCAGTCAAGCGTCTCCAGGTCCATCAACATGGTGCGGCTGGCGTTGGTGGGGTCGGTGACCTGCACGCCACCGTCGCGGCCGCCGGTGAGGTTCCAGAGCAGCCAGGTGTCGGTGTTGCCGAAGATCGCGTCACCGCGCTCGGCCGCCTCGCGGGCGCCATCGACGTTGTCCAGGATCCACTGGATCTTCCCGGCGGAGAAGTAGGTGGCGGGCGGCAGGCCGGCCTTGCGCCGGATGACGTCGCCGCGCCCGTCGCGGTCCAGGGCGGCGGCGATGCGGTCGGTGCGGGTGTCCTGCCAGACGATGGCGTTGTAGAGGGGGCGCCCGGTCTTCCGGTCCCACACGACGGCCGTCTCGCGCTGGTTGGTGATCCCCAGCGCGCACAGGTCGCCGGCGCCCAGGCCGGTGCGGTTGAGCGCGGTCTGGATCACCGAAGCCGTCCGCTCCCAGATCTCGACGGGATCGTGCTCCACCCAGCCCGCCTGCGGCAGCAGCTGCTCGTGTTCGAGCTGGTGGCGGCCGACCTCGGTGCCGGCGTGGTCGAAGATCATGAATCGGGTGCTGGTGGTGCCCTGGTCGACGGCACCGACGAACTCGGCCACGGACGGACTCCCCTGTCTCGATCTGCCCTGTCTCGATCTGCCCTGTCTCGACGTGCACGGTCTCGACGTGCACGGTCTCGATCATGAACGTGAACAGCGGGCCGCTCATCGCAGCCGGCGCACCACCCATGCCGACATCGGACGGTTGAACCTCGGAACGAACCAGAACAGCGCCGCCCACGCCGCGGTCAGACGGGCTGCGGAGAGCCCGACGTTGACCGGGGGCTGCACGATGAACATGCGCCTGCTCGCGGCGTCGACGTCGGAGAATTCCGGCCGCAGGACGTGGGCGTAGAACCAGCTGCTGAGCACGGAGGTGGGAGCCAGCAGGCCAGCGGTGACCGCGATCGTCTCCGGGAACTGTCCTGCACCGAAGATGAGGTTCATCGCGACGGGCAGAGCGGCGACGCCGGCAAGCGACTTCCGCAGCGCGCCCATGTCGACGGTGTGCACCATCGCCATCACGCGGTGGTGTCCGAGCCAGTAGCCGCCGGTGATGAAGAACGCCGCCGTGAACACGCCGAGACCGACCAGCACCGACGGCAGGACGTCCAGGAAGGCGGCCCGGTCCTCGACATCGGGGATCCGGATCTCCAGCGCCAGCAGCGTCATCGCGATCGCGACGATGCCGCCGGCCAGCGCGTTGAGGCGGTGCGGTCCGTGGCCCCGCCGGTGTGTCTCCGCCGTCCGTTCGACCTGGTCCATGCCGTCCCCCTCGTGTGCGGTCGAGAGCATCCTGCCGCACGGCGACTCAGTCGCAGGCCCAGATGCTGTCATCGATCAGAAGATCGCCCAGCTCCTCGGTGTCGCTCACCAGCGCGCGGGAGCCGTGTAGCTCGCCCGGCTCGGCGTAACCCCACCTCACCCCGACGGTCGCGACACCGTGCTCGGCCGCACCGTCGACGTCGTGGTGCCGGTCCCCGACCATGATCACCGCTTGCCGGGCCGGGTCCAGGCGCAGTCGCTGCAGCACCGACCCGACCACCGCGCCCTTCCCGATCCGGCGCAGGTCGTGGTCGGTGCCGCCGACGACATCGAACCGGTCGGCGAGACCGACGCCCGCCACGATCCTGCGCGCCAGGTACTCGGGCTTGGAGGTGGCCACGGCGAGCCGCAGCCCGGCGGCCTGCAGCCGTTCCAGCAGCTCCGGGACGCCCGGGAACACCGGCGTGTGCGACGCCGCCACCGCGTCGTAGCTGATCCGGTACGCGGCGATCGCGCCGGCCGCCTGCTGCTCGGTCAGGCCGAGCGCCCGCAGCGCCGTCTCGAACGGGGGGCCGACCAGGGTCCGCAGCGCGGCCGGCCCGGGCACCGCCGTCCCGACCGACGCGATGGCGATCGCCAGGTGCTCCGTAATCAGGGCGGCGGAGTCGACGAGGGTGCCGTCGAGGTCGAGCAGGACGGTGCGGGTCACTCCGATCAGGTCCAGTAGAGGGAGCGGGCGTCGGGGAGGCGGTCGGCCAGGGCGTCGGCGAACCAGGTGCGCAGCTCACGCATCGCGTCGGCCGGGTAGACGTACTTCACGGCCCCGAACTTCCCGAACTTCCGCGACCGCTGCTCCTCGTCCATCTCCAGCTTCGTACGGGGGTACCAGCTGGTCAGGACGTTCTTGCTGCCGGAAGTGAAGCGATGGGTGATGCACTCGACGGTCAGGTCCAGCCCGGCGACGCCGTGCATCTCCCGCGCGGCGGCGTCGAGCAGGGCGCCGTACTCCTCGCGCCACCCCTCGACGGGCATGATCGGCGCGATCGTGAGGCCGACGGGGTAGCCGACGCGGGCCAGCTTCCCCAGGCCCGCGAGGCGGAGCGGTACCGGATCGGTGCCGCCCTCGAAGCGCCCGGCCACGCCGTCCGCGTTCACCGAGGCGCGGATGCGGGTACGTCCGCCGTGGGGCAGCTCCAGCAGCGGCTCGACGGCGCCGAACTTCGTCGTCGCCCGCAGCTGCACGGGGCCGCCGAAGTCGTGCGTGCCGACGTGGGTGATCGCGGTGGCGAGGCTGCCGGTGACGGGTTCGATCCCCAGCGGATCGGTGTAGCAGGACGCCTCGAACGTCGTGCCCTCCCCGCCGCGCTCGGGCGTGCCGGACGTCACCGAGCCCGCGCCGACGTAGGTGTCCATGCCGGCGAGGATCTCGTCGAGATCGGCGTAGACGCGGGTGATCGGCGGGCCGCCGAGCGAGCCGGCGAGGTAGCAGTACTGGCAGTGCGCGGGGCAGCCCTGTGCGAGGTCGAGCCGGAAGTCGGCGCTGGGCGGGATCGGCTGCAGCGTGCGCTTCGACGGCGGGCTCACGACCACCGCGAGGGTCGCCTTGGCGCGGGCGTAGGTCTCCCGCTCGTCGGCGCCGCGCAGCCCGCTGATCCGGTCGGCGCGCAGGAACTCGATGTCGGTGACGCCCGCGGCCTCGCAGCGGTCGAGGATCTCACGGGTGTGCGGTCGCTCGGCGGCGGATCGGGTGACGAGGACGTGCTTCGGCGTCCAGGCGTGGGCAGCTGTTCTAGGCATCAGGTTGCCCAACGCCGCGGTCCGGTCCCGCATGCCCGGGCGCCCGATGTGCCCGCCGCTCTGTTTGTGGTAGCCCTTGCGGATGACGGAACCGGACTGGCGACGACGGCTGAACGCGACGATCACGGAGGCGGCGCTACGGGCGGAGGACGTCGCCGAGGCGGGAGTGGCGGCGCTCGCACGCCGGCGCGGGCGGCGGCACCCGGTGATCGTCCCGTTCATCGGCCACGGCACCCCGGATCGCGCCCGGATCGGCGCGCGGGTGGTGCTCGGCACCGATGCGGCGGCACCGTCGGTGCTCGACCGCGACCTCGACACACCACACGCACTGCAGACGCGGCGGGCGGTGCTGTGGGCGAGCCTCGCCCGCTTCCTCACCGTCGAGGTCGTGGACGCCGAGGTGACGCTGCACCTGCCCGCCGGTGACTGCGTCGTGCGCACCAACCGCGACGGCTACGTCGACGAGGAGGTCGAGCTCGGCGGCGTCGAGCCGGGGTGGCTGGAGGTGCCGATGACTGGTCCGGGGGACTCCTCGGCGCTGGCGCGCGTGCTGGTGGTCGATCCGGCCTCGCGGTTCGCCGTGGTCAGCGACGTGGACGACACCATCCTCGACACCGGCCTCACCCGTGGGCTGGATTTTCTGCGGGCGACGTTCCTCACCGACGTCGCCGACCGGACCCCGTTGCCGGGCGCCGCCGCGCTCTACCGCGCGCTGGCCGGAGCCGAGCGGCCGTGCTTCTACGTCTCGACGAGCCCGTGGAACCTGCACGAGATGCTGCTGCAGTTCGTCGTCATGCGCGGCTTCCCGCTGGGGCCGCTGCTGCTGACCGACTGGGGCCCGTCGCACACGGGACTGTTCCGGATCGGGGCGCAGACCCACAAGCTCGGGCTGATCCGGCGCCTGCTCGACGAGCACCTGCCCACGCAGATGATTCTGATCGGCGACAGCGGCCAGGAGGACCCGGAGATCTACGCGACGCTCGCCCGGGAGCGGCCCGACCGGTTCGCCGCGATCTACATCCGCCGTGTCAGCGGCCTGGACCTCGGCCGCAACGACCAGATCGACGCCCTGGCCGCCGAGACCACCGCGTTGGGGGTGCCGATGCTCGCCGCGGACGACAGCGCGGAGATGGCCGCCCACGCTGCCGCCCTCGGGCTGCTGGACGAGGAGGCGGTGGTGGCGGTTCGGGCCGAGGTGGCGTCAGCGGGGTGACTTCACTGACGTTGGACGTCAGCGGAGCCACCCCGCTGACGCCCGGGTAGCACGTCCACGGCGTCGAACACCCGTATCCAGCCCGGCGCGGTCGCGGCACAGGTCAGCGGGCGGCCCGTGGACAGCCGGCGCTCGTGCATCAGCACCGTGCAGTCGGGATCGGCGAACTGCACGCGCCATCCGACGCCGTCCGTCTCGGCCTCTGCGGAGAGCGGTCGCAGCGCGTCCACCCCGGTCGCGTCGAGCGCGAGGCGCGCATGGTGCTGGGCCGCCTGCACGGCGGGGGGCAGCGAGGAGCGGCCGCGGACGAACCGCGGGTCGAGCACGCCGTCGCGGTAGGCCTCCACGACTCCGGCCGCTCTGAGGGGTGGCACGCCGCCCAACGCGTATCCGTGGGGGAGCAGCACCAGCGCGGGGGCGAAGCGGCAGCCGCCGATGTGGCTGCACTCCCAGGTCCGTCCGTCGCCGGCCAGGGTGGCGGCCAACGGCCGGCCGCGCACCGCGCAGCAGGTGTCGTGTCGGCCGTGGGTGCACACGAGATGCAGCGGCCCGTTCCAGAGCGCGCCGGGCGCATGAACGGCGACGGCGAGCGCAGCATCGGTGTCGACGGTGCCGGTGCGGATCTCCTCGTGTCCGGGGCGGGAGTCGACACGGAACCAGCGCCGCGGCCCGGTGGTCGGGGCGGCTCGGCCCGGGCGGCGGACCAGCAGCACCCGCCCACCCTGCGCCTGCGCCCACGTCGTCATCGCCCGGACGGCACCGGCATCGATGCCCGACTGCGCGTACGCGAGCCGGCCCCACGGTCCCGGGTGCTCCACGAGGAACCACCGGTCGGCGGGCGGCGCGGAGCCCTCCCGGGGGTCACCGGCGGCGTCGGCGACGAACGAGCAGCGCGGCCACGGCGACGTCATGCCGCGGTGGTCGGGAGCAGCACGCCCTCCCGCAACAGCCGGCGCACCAGCACCAGCTGATCCGCCTCGTCCATACCCGGCAGATTACCCACGGTGTGCACCCCGCCGCCCAGCAACGTGGTGACGGCCGCACCCGTGGCGACCGGCAGCGTCACTTGCTTGTCCGGCAGCTCCAGCACGAGGTGGCCGCCGCGCTCGAGGAGCCGGTGCGGCAGGCCGGTCCGGCGGCGCACGGCGTCGCCGGGGGCGAGCCCGACGGCGAAGGCGGCGCCGGCCACCGGGCGTACCGGTTCGGGCCGTCCGCCGGTCCAGACGCGCCGGCGGACCCGCCGCGCGACGGCGTCGGGCCCCACCCGGCCGAGCGCGTCGATCAGCGCGGAGCGCACCGAGTCCAGGTGCGGGGCCAGCTGATCCGGATCGGCCACGTCGACGCCCAGCGGCAGCGACGCCCGCAGCGCCGGGTCGTGCGCCACGAGCGCGGTCAGGGCCTCGACCAGCGCGAAGCGGGTGACGACATGCACGCCGACGGTCAGGTGCGCCGAGACCTCACCCAGCGCCGTCGCGGCGTGCAGCCAGCCGCGCGGCAGGTACATGGCGTCACCCGGCTCCAGCACGGTGTCGATCGCCGGGGCGTCGTCCCGGGCGCGGGCGGCGACGGCGTCGGCGTGGTCGTTCCACGGCTGGTCGCGCAGCGGGTCGGCGTGCACCGGCGCGTGCACGGTCCAGTGCTTGCGCCCGGCGAGCTGCAGCACGAACACGTCGTGCACGTCGTAGTGCGCCGAGAACCCGCGCGACGACGGCGGCGTCACGTACGCGTTGGCCTGCACGGGATGGCCCAGCTCCTCGGCCAGCCCCGTGGTGAAATCGATGACGGCGGGCCAGCTGCGGTGCAGCGCCTGCAGTACGACTGTGGTGCCTTCGGCGAACAGGGCGGCGACCCGGTCGTCACGCACCTGGTCGCCGATCTCTGCGCCGACGCCGCCGGGCCCGGTGAACGACGCCGAGTCGACGACCGTGCCGTTACAAGCGAGGCGGATGAACGGGGTGCGCAGGCCGCGGCGGGAGAGCAGTTCGTCGACGCCGTCGAGGTCGAGCAGGTCGCGGAAGGCCTCGGGGTCGGCGCGGCGGGCGAGCAACGGCTCGTGGCCCCAGTGCCGGGCGCCGAACGTCTCGGCGTCGAGTCCGGTGGCCCGGTGCAGGGCGGGCGCCGGGCGGCCCACGAGGGGCCGCCCGGCGCTGCTCACCGGGTCGGTGAGATCAGCTGGCACCGCTGTCCGCGCCTCCGTCGGCCCCACCGTCGTGCTGGCCGGGGGTGCCGGAGCCCGCGCCCGAGTCGGCCGGACCCTCCGCGCCGCCGTCCGCGCCACCATCGGCGCCACCATCGGCGCCGCCATCCTGGTGGCCGGGGGTGCCGCTGCCGGCACCGGAGTCGGCCGGGCCCTCGGCACCGGAGTCGGCGCCGCCGTCCGCGCCCCCGTCGGAGACGCCAGGGGTGCCGCCGCCAGTACCGGAGTCGGCCGGACCCTCCGCGCCGCCGTCCGCGCCGCCGTCCGCGCCACCGTCGGCTCCGCCGTCCTGGTGGCCGGGGGTGCCGTCACCGGCCCCCGAGTCGGCCGGCCCCTCGATGCCGCCGCCGGCCGTCGTGGTCATGTCGTCGTCGTCGAGCGCCACTGGTTCTCCTCGTGTCGGTTCGCCACCTGATCGGTGACGCCGGAGGCTACCCCGTCGGTACCCGAACTAGGCACCTGTCGATCAATCGGCGCGCGGTAGCGTCCGAATCGTGGATCCTCGAGACTCCGGCCGGATCGCGCGCGGCCTGGAACCCCTGCACGCCATGATCTACTTCGCGCCCGAGACCGAGCAGCACCTCACCTCCGCCGGGTTGAAGCCGGGCCGCATGAGCTACTTCGCCGGCCGCTCCGCCCCGATGGGCGCGGTCGGGGCGGGCGTCGTCGCGGCCACCTTCTACAACTTCAGCCCGGGCCTCGTACGGCGCAGTATCCCCGCAGCCTGGGCGCTGGCCGACCCGTCGACGCTGGTCACGGCCCGTTTCGCGGCCGCCGACGCGGCGCTGCGTCGGATGCTGCGGGACGCCGTCGTCACCTCCCCGGAAGTGGCGCAGGCCGCGGCTCTGGCCCGGCGGGCCGCGGAAGCCTGCACGGGCGAGGGTCGCCCGCTGGCCGCTGCCCACCTCGACCTGGACTGGCCGACCGAGTCGCACCTCGTCCTTTGGCACGGCGTGACGATCCTGCGCGAGCACCGTGGCGACGGCCACGTAGGCCAACTCGTCGACGCCGGACTCGACGGGCTCGAGGCGCTCGTCAGCCACACCGCCACCGGCCGTGGGTTCGTCACCCCGTTCGCCATGGCCAGCCGCGGTTGGTCGCAGGAGCAGTGGGACGCCGCCGCCGCGCGCCTCACCGACCGGGGTCTCCTCGACGGCGCCGGGGCCCTGACCGATCGGGGCGCGGCCCTGCGCGCGGACATCGAGCACGAGACCAACCGCCTCGGCGCCGCTCCGTGGTCGTCCCTCGGCGACGACGGCGCCTCCCGACTCGGCGAGCTGGGCGGCGCTCTGGCGCGGGCCCTGCTGTCCGCGGGCTGCTTCCCGCCGGGGGTCTTCGCCGCGCCCAGTTGAGCGGCGGGAACTCCCCGGGCCTCCTCCCGCGTTGGGCAAAGGAATGGTAAATCGCACCGGGGAGGTCGGAGTGCTGGAGATCAGTGGTCTCACGTGGGGGGTGACGATCGGGATCATCGTCGCGCTCCTCGCGATCGACCTCGTCGTCGCGGGCTGGCGGCCGCACCGCGTCGGGTTCCGCGAGGCCACGGCCTGGTCGGTGTTCTACATCGGCGTGGCGGTGGCGTTCGGCGTCTGGTTCTCGTGGGCCTACGGCGGCGACTTCGGCACCCAGTACTTCGCCGGCTACATCGTCGAGAAGAGCCTGTCGGTCGACAACCTGTTCGTCTTCGTGGTCATCATGACCACATTCGCGGTGCCCGAGCAGCACCAGCACAAGGTGCTGACCTACGGCATCGTGCTCGCGCTGGTTCTGCGGGCGATCTTCATCGCGCTCGGCGCCACGTTGCTGTCGCTCTTCTCGTTCATGTTCCTGATCTTCGGGGCGTTGCTGATCTACACGGCCGTGCAGCTGTTCCGGCACCGCGAGCAGGACCCCGACGTCGAGAACAACCCGGTGGTCCGCACCGCGCGGCGCCTGCTTCCCGTCACCGACAACTTTGTCGACGGCCGGATCGTGACGAAGGTCGACGGGCGCCGCATGGTGACTCCGATGCTCATCGTGCTCATCGCGATCGGCAGCATCGACCTGCTCTTCGCGCTCGACTCGATCCCGGCCGTGTTCGGCGTGACGGAGGAGGCCTACATCGTCTTCGTCGCCAACGCCTTCGCGCTGCTGGGCCTGCGGGCGCTGTACTTTCTGGTCAAGGGCCTGCTCGACCGGCTCGTCTACCTCTCCGCCGGCCTCGCGGTGATCCTGGCGTTCATCGGCGTCAAACTGATCCTGCACTGGGCCCACATCGACATCTCGACGAGCGTCCCGGAGATCTCCACCCCGGTCAGCCTCGGCGTGATCGTGGTGGTGCTGGTCGTGGTGACGGTGGCGAGCCTCCAGAAGACCCGCAACGACCCGTCGAAGACGGCCCACGCCGGCTCCCTGACGGACCACCAGCCCGTACAGACCGAGACCCCGGAGCCGAAGTGATCCGTGGGCGGTGCTGTAGCTCTGACACACCGGGACGGCGTGGCTTCCCGACGTCCGGACGTGGGCGACGGCATTCGATCATCGTGGTCGGGCCCGGCGTCGGCGGTCAACCCGTCCGGAGGCCGGGGCCGCCCAGGGGGGTGAGGTCGATCAGTTCCGGGGGGCCGGCGAGGAGGGTCAGGACCTCGCCGATGCCGGCCTCGCTCAGGTCCGACGACAGCGCGCGGTCCGACGCGGCCTCGTCGACCCAGGCTTCGGTGACCCAGACTGTGTCCGGCTCGTCGGCGGAGGCGTTGATCACGTACAGCTCGCAGCCCGGTGCGGTGCGCAGGCCGTCCGCTACCCGCAGGAGTGCGTCGGCCAGTGCGGCCCCCTGCCCGGGCTGGGCCACCATCCGCAC
>JAYSXW010000437.1:0-9705 GCA_043716935.1 Pseudonocardia sp. | reverse complement strand
CCGGTGTGCAGCTCGACGTGGTCGGCGACCCCCTCGGCCCGCGCATTCCCGGCGGTCGCGTCCTCGGAGTTGCCGGACTGGTCGACGCTGCGCCACAGGTCCACCCCGACCACCCGCCCCGCAGGCACCCGCCGGGCCGCCAGCAGCAGCCCGGCACCCCGGCCGCAGCCCATGTCGAGGACATGCTCGTCGCCGCGCAGGCACAGGTCGTCGACGACATCGGACCAGGCGTCGAACTTGCCATGCCACGTCGGGTAAAGGTAACTCGTGGCGGACGCGAGGAAGAACGCCGACGCCAGGAGGGGGCCGAGCGCCCCCAGCCGAGACCGCCGACGAGACCGACGACGCCCGACACCAGGAAGGCCACCCCAGCCGCCCCCAGCGGGCCGGCCGCCGCATGGACCAATCCGACGGAGCGGACGTCGATGCGGCGGCCGGTCACGGTGGACATGGGGCACTGCACCGCGAATCCGACACGGTGCCGTTCGCTTGCATGCAGCCTTCGGACGTCGCCGTTCTCTCGAATGACCTCTGCGAGGAGGCGGCGAGGATCGCCCAGACGCACGGTCTTCGAGGGAGTCGGCGGGCGGTCCTCCGGGGAGGACCGGCCGCCGCAGCGCACCGGCGCTCAGGTGGCCTTGCTGCCGACCCAACTCATCAGGCCGCGGAGCTTCTCCCCGACCTCCTCGATCGGGTGCTCGGCGCCCTCCTTCTGCAAGCGGGTGAAGTTGGGGCGGCCGGCCTCGTCCTCGGCCACCCACTCGCGCGCGAAGGTGCCGTCCTGGATCTCGCCGAGGATCTTCTGCATCTCGGCCTTCGTCGCGGCGTTGACGACGCGCGGACCGCGGGTGAGGTCGCCGTACTCGGCGGTGTCGGAGATCGAGAAGCGCTCGTTGGCGATGCCGCCCTCGTACATCAGGTCGACGATCAGCTTGAGCTCGTGCAGGCACTCGAAGTAGGCGATCTCCGGGGCGTATCCGGCCTCGGTGAGCACCTCGAACCCCGTCTGGACCAGCGCCGCGGCGCCGCCGCAGAGCACAGCCTGCTCGCCGAAGAGATCCGTCTCGGTCTCCTCGGTGAACGTGGTCTCGATGACGCCCGCGCGCGCGCCGCCGATGGCCGCGGCGTACGACAGCGCCAGGGCCTTCGCCCCACCGGTGGCGTCCTGCTCCACCGCGATGAGCGCCGGGACACCCTTGCCGTCGACGAACTGGCGCCGTACCAGGTGGCCGGGGCCCTTCGGCGCCACCATCGCGACATCGACGTCGGCCGGGGGCTTGATCAGCTCGTAGCGGATGTTGAAGCCGTGGCCGAAGAACAACGCGTCACCGGCGTGCAGGTTCGGAGCGATGTCGTCGGTGTAGATGTGGCGCTGCTTGGTGTCGGGAGCCAGGATCATGATCAGATCGGCCCAGCCGGACACCTCCGCGGGCGTGCCGATCGTCAGGCCCTCGTCGGCGGCCTTGGCGCGGCTCTTCGAGCCCTCCGGGAGGCCGATCCGCACGTCGACGCCCGAGTCGCGGAGCGAGAGCGAGTGCGCGTGGCCCTGGCTGCCGTAGCCGATGACCGCGACCTTCCGGCCCTGGATGATCGACAGTTCGGCGTCGTCGTCGTAGTAGATGTTCACGCTCATGACGGAGTGGGAGGTCCTCTCGGAAGGGTTTCTGCTGGTCGGAAGGCGTGAGCGGACAGCGGTGCGGGAACACCGTCGTCTGCACACGGGGCACGTCAGCGCGGGGTCGTGGTGGTGATGGAGCGGGGACCGCGACCGACGGCGATCGTGCCGGACTGCACCATCTCGCGGATGCCGAACGGTTCGAGGTTGCGCAGCAGCGCGGCGATCTTCTCGGCCGTGCCGGTGGCCTCGATCGTCAGGGCCTCGGGGCTGACGTCCACCGCGTTCGCGCGGAACAGGTCGACGACCTCGAGCACCTGCGTGCGCACGCTCTGCTCGGCGCGCACCTTGACCAGCAGCAGCTCGCGCTGCACCGACGCCGACGTCTCCAGCTCCACGATCTTGATGACGTGGATGAGCTTGTTGAGCTGCTTGGTCACCTGCTCGAGGGGGAAGTCGTCGACCTCCACCACGATCGTCATGCGGGAGACGTCCGGGTGCTCGGTGGGGCCCACGGCCAGCGAGCCGATGTTGAAGCCACGCCGGGAGAACAGGCCCGAGACGCGGGCGAGCACGCCGGGCTTGTCCTCCACCAGCACCGAGAGCGTGTGGCGTTGCATCATGACGCGGAGTCCTCCTGCACCCTCGCCGTGACGGCCGAGACGGTGGCCACGTCTGTCCTGACAGCCGTCTCCGCGGGAGAAAGTGCGTCGGCGGGCACGACCTCGTCCCCGTCGAACAGTGGCCGGATGTTGCGGGCCGCCATGATCTGGTCGTTCCCGGTGCCGGCGGCGACCATGGGCCAGACCTGGGCGTCGGCGCCGACGACGAAATCGATCACCACTGGCTGGTCGTCGATCTCCATCGCCCGATTGATCACCGCGTCGACCTCGTCGCGGTGCTCGGCGCGCAGCCCGACACAGCCCATCGCCTCGGCCAGCAGCTTGAAGTCGGGGATACGCTGCCCGCCGCGCAGCCCGTGCGTACCGAGGGCGGTGTTGGAGTAGCGCTCCTTGTAGAACAGGTTCTGCCACTGCCGGACCATGCCGAGGTTGCCGTTGTTGATGATCGCGACCTTGATCGGGATGCCCTCGATCGCACAGGTGGCGAGCTCCTGGTTGGTCATCTGGAAGCAGCCGTCACCGTCGATCGCCCACACCACGACGTCCGGACGCGCCATCTTCGCGCCCATCGCGGCCGGCACGGCGAAGCCCATCGTGCCCAGGCCACCGGAGTTGAGCCACGAGCGCGGCTGCTCGTAGCGGATGAACTGCGCGGCCCACATCTGGTGCTGCCCGACGCCTGCGGTGTACACGGCGTCCGGCCCGGCGATCTGCCCGATCCGCTCGATCACGTACTCCGGCGACAGCGCGCCGTCGGCGGGCCAGGTGTAGCCGAGCGGGTAGGTCTCGCGCAGGTGGTCGAGCTGGGCCCACCAGGCCGTCAGATCCACGGTGCCCGACAGGCGCTCGGCGGTGACGGCGTCGATCAGCTCGACGATCACCTCCTTCGCGTCGCCGACGATCGGGACGTCGGCGCGGCGGTTCTTGGAGATCTCCGCCGGATCGATGTCGGCGTGCACGACCAGAGCATTCGGCGCGAAGCTCGACAGCACTCCGGTCACGCGATCGTCGAACCTCGCCCCGAGCGCGACGAGCAGGTCGGCCTTCTGCATCGCCGCGACGGCCGCGACCGTGCCGTGCATGCCGGGCATGCCGACGTGCTGGGGGTGGCTGTCGGGGAACGCCCCGCGCGCCATCAGCGTGGTGACCACCGGGATGCCGGTGAGCTCGGCCAGCGTCAGCAGCTCCGCCGACGCCTCCGCCTTGAGCACCCCACCCCCGACGTAGAGCACCGGCTGCGTCGCCGCCGTGATCAGCTTCGCCGCCTCGCGGATCTGCTTGCCGTGCGGCTTGGTCGTAGGCCGGTAGCCGGGCAGCTTCATCTCCGGCGGCCACGAGAAGGTCGTCTGCTCCTGCAGCACGTCCTTGGGGATGTCGACCAGGACCGGGCCCGGGCGGCCCGTGCTCGCCAGGTGGAACGCCTCTACGATCGCGCGGGGGATGTCCTTCGCGTCGTAGACCAGCATGTTGTGCTTGGTGATCGGCATCGTGATGCCCGTGATGTCGGCTTCCTGGAACGCGTCCGTGCCGATCATCGCCCGCGACTGCTGGCCGGTGATCGCGACCATCGGGATCGAGTCCATGTGGGCGTCGGCGATGGGGGTGACGAGGTTCGTCGCGCCCGGTCCCGACGTGGCCATGCATACCCCGACCTTGCCTGTGGCCTGCGCGTAACCCGTCGCGGCGTGGCCCGCGCCCTGCTCGTGGCGAACCAGGATGTGGCGCACCCGCGTGGAGTCGAGCAGCGGGTCGTACGCCGGGAGGATCGTGCCCCCCGGGATGCCGAACACCACCTCGCAGCCCACCTCCTCCAGCGAGCGGACGAGCGACTGGGCACCGGTCATCGGCACCTTGTCGAAGACCGGCTTCGCCGACGGGTCGAAGACCGGCTTCGCCGACGGGTCGAAGACCGGCTTCGCCGACGGGTCGATGCGCGGCTTCGCCGACGGGTCGATGCGCGGCGCGGCGGCGGCGAACCGTGGCGCCTCCGGGCGGGCGGGGCGCGTGAGCGGTGGTGCCGGCTTCGGTCCCGCCGGACGGGGCGAAATGGTGGTCATCTGCGGGTCAGCCTCGCTGATTCGGGTATCAGAACATGAAAAAACCCCCGGCCGCCGAGATGGCGGAACGAGGGTGGCGCGTCGACGACCGAGGACTCGCTCAGGCGTGGACGCACCTGCTAAGTACGAGGATCGTGGACATTCCTGCATGTTAGCCGTCACATGGGCGGAGCGTCAAACTGCTGGGACGGCAGTGTCACATCGGGAGAGTGCCACCACGGAGCCGTGAGCGCGCCACCGACTGTCTTCCGCGGCTCCCCCCTCATCGTCGCCGCGGCGGTGGCGATCGCGTTCTGTGCCACCCGGTTCGTGTTCGCGGCCCCTTCCTGTGGGTGGTGTACGCCCTGCCGCTCGCGATGGTC
This sequence comes from Pseudonocardia sp., assembly GCA_043716935.1. Taxonomy (GTDB): domain Bacteria; phylum Actinomycetota; class Actinomycetes; order Mycobacteriales; family Pseudonocardiaceae; genus Pseudonocardia. Next base: position 5,048 of record JAYSXW010000437.1, on the reverse strand, counting down.
GTGGGGAGCGTGCCCTGGCAGCACCGCGACCGCGTGGTCTCCAAGGCCCTGCGCGCCTACGCCGCCCCGGCGTCCAGCGCCCACACGGGAGCCGTCCGCCGCGTCCCCTGACCCCGACCTCGCACCACTTCGCACGCCGGCAGGTCTCCTCGCACGGGACCGGGCCGGTGCGAGGTCATCGCGCGGTGTGCGAAGTCGGCGGGCGGTGTGCGAAGTCGGTGGGCGCGAGGTCGTCGGGCAGTGTGCCGGGTGGCCGGGGCGGGTCAGCCGGGGGTCGTGGGGCGGGTCGTCGTCACCGTGTAGCTGCCGGTCGGGAGACCGGCCAGCCGAACGCCAGTCGCGACGATCCGGCCGTCGGCGTCGATCACGGTGCCGACGGCGTCGCCCACGATCCCGGTCGAGGCGAGGTCGACGTCCTGGGTCACCAGGCCACTCTCGGGCACCCGCACCCGCACCGACGTGGACGGGCCCGACGTCGGCGAGACGAGCAGGCGGTGTTCGCCGGCCGGGACGTGCACCAGCAGGAACCGGCCATCGGCGGAGGTGCGGACGGCGTCCACCCGGCTCCCGGCCATGTCGATCAGCGAGACGAGAGCGGCGACACCCGTCCCGTCGGCGGCGCGGACCCGGCCCGTCACGCCGGCCGGGCCCTCGACCGTCAGGTCACGCCGCACCGGCCCGGCCCCGACCACCATCCACTCGGCGGCGGGTTCCCGGCCGCCGGACTGGCCGACCAGCAAATACTCCTCCGGACCGGGCAGGTCGACGGAGTAGTGCCCCCGCGCGTCCACGACGGCGGCGCCCGCCGCCGCACCGGCCGTGTCGAAGACCGTCAGCGCGATGTCGGGCAGCGGGTGCCCGTCCCGGTCGGTGACGACGCCGAACGCCCCGGATCCGACCGGCACCACGGGCGCGGTGACGGCGCTGTGCGCGCCGACGCGGTGCCCACCGACCGGTTGCGTCGTCGATCCGGATCCGTTCGCCGAGGCGAGGATCGGCGGCATGCCACGGATCGGCCCGGTCCCGGAGCCGACACCGTTCGACGATCCACCGTTCGCGGTGCTCGACGCGTCCTGCGCCCGGTCCTGTCGGGGATCACCCGCCGGCCCGGCATGCGCCCCGCCGGCACCCCATCGGTCCTCGCTCCCGACCCGGCCCGGGGGGGCCCGGTCGGCCACCGCGCCCGCGGGCACCGGAGTCCCATCCGGCACCGTCGATTCCGACGCGGCCCAGACGCCGGCGGCATGTGCGCCACCTGCCGCACCGGCGGCGGACACGGCCGAGCCGTCGGATTCCGCCGCCGCCACCCGCCGCCGCTCCCGCCCGCGCTCGGCGAGCAGGTACAGCACCGGCACGAGCACCAGCGTCAACAGGGTGGAGCTGACCAGGCCCCCGATGACGACCACGGCGAGCGGCTGGGAGATGAACCCGCCCCCGCCGGTGAGCCCGAACGCCATCGGCAGCAGTGCGAAGATCGTCGCGACGGCCGTCATGAGGATCGGGCGCAGGCGCTGACCGGCGCCGTCGAGCAGGGCGCGGTACAGGGGTCGACCGTCGCGGCGGTACTGGTTGACCAGGTCGATCAGCACGATTGCGTTGGTCACGACGATGCCGACGAGCATCAGCATGCCGATCAGCGAGGGGACGCCCAGCGGGGTGCCGGTGATCAGCAGCAGCCCGAGCGCGCCGGTGGCGGCGAACGGGATCGCGACGAGCAGCACCAGCGGCTGCAGCAGGCTGCGGAACGTCACGACCATCACGAGGTAGACCATCGCGATGGCCGCGAGCAGCGCCAGCCCGAGCTGCGCGAACGCGTCGCCCTGCTCCTGGCTGACCCCGCCGACGACGGCGGTGGCGCCCTCGGGGAGATCGAGGTCGTCGAGCTTCTTCCGCAGGTCGGCAGTGACGGCACCGAGGTCGTCGACCGACGGGCGCGCGGTGATCTGCGCGCTCCGCTTGCCGTCGGTGTGGGAGATGCTCGGCGCCGTGGTGACCTCGGCGACGATCGCGATGTCACCGAGGGTGCCGGTGCCGACGGGGAGGGCGCGCAGGGCGGCCAGGTCCGCGGGGGCCGTGCCGGTGCGCAGGACGACGTCCTGCTCCACTCCGCCGAAGGTGAGCGTGCCGACCGTCGAGCCGCGCAGCGCGGCGGCGACCGTCTGCCCGACCGCCGCTTCCGTCAACCCCTGCTCGGCCGCCTTGCGCCGGTCCACCGCGACGTCGACGATCTTCTGCTCGGCGGCGAGGTCGTTGCGTACGTCCGAGGCCCCGGGGATACCGGCGACGGCGGTCTCGACCGCCTGCGCGGCCTCGGTGAGCGTGGCCGTGTCGTCGGCCTGGACGTCGACGGCGAGCTGACTGCTGCCGACCCCGCCCTGTCCCTCGCTGACGGTCAGCGCGCCCGCGCCGGCGAGGTCGTCGAGCCGCCTGCGCAGGTCGTCGGCGACGGACGTGCCGTCGGCGCCGTCACCGAGTGTGATGGAGAAGTGGGTGGCGGCGGCGCTGACGCTGCTCGGCGGCCCGAACCGCGTGGAGCCACCCGAAGGCGAGCCGACCGTCACCTGGTAGCTGTCCACGCCGTCGGTGTCGGCCAGCACGGTCTCGACCTGCTTCGCCGCGGCGTCGGCCCGTGGGAGGGCGGTGCCGGCGTCGAGCTCCTGGGTGACGGTGAGGGTGTCGCCGCCGGAGTTGCCGATGAAGTTGGTCCGGAGCAACGGCACCAGCGCACCGGTGCCCAGCAGCAGGGCGACGGCGATCAGGACCGACACCACCGGCCGCGCCAGCGCCGCGCGCAGCACCGGCAGGTAGCTGCGTTGCAGCGCGGTGGGCTTCTCCTCGACGGCCGGCTCCGCGTGGGCCGGGACAGCCGGGCTGCGCAGGAACAGCGACGCGAGCACCGGCACCACCGTCAGGGACACGAACAGCGACGCCAGCAGCGCTGCGCTGACCGTCACCGCGAACGGCCGGAACAGCTCTCCCACCTGCCCGCCGACGAACCCGATCGGTGCGAACACGGCGACCGTGGTGATCGTCGACGCGGTGATCGCGCCTGCGACCTCGCGGATGGCGGTCAGGATCGCCGGGCGTCGCGGGCCCCCGTATCCGATGTGGCGTTTGATGTTCTCGATGACGACGATCGAATCGTCGACGACCCGCCCGACGGCGACGGTCAGCGCGCCGAGGGTGAGGATGTTGAGGGTGAAGCCGCCCAGGTAGAGCACGATCAGGGCGAGCAGAACCGAGAGCGGGATCGACACCGCCGTGACCAGTGTGGCCCGCACCGACAGCAGGAACCCGAGGATCACCAGCACGGCGAACAGCAGGCCGAGCAGGCCCTCGGTGGTCAGATCCTCCACCGACTGCTGGATGAACGGGGCCTGGTCGAACACGACCGTGACCTTCGCCTGCTGGGCCGAGCCGCCGAGCAGGTCACTGATCTCCGGCAACGCGTCGTGGATCGCGTCGGACACGGCGATGGTGTTGCCGCCGGCGACCTTCGTGACGCCGATGCCGATGCTGTCGACCCCGTCGGTGCGCGTGTAGCCGGTGGCCGGGGCCGGTTCGGCGGTGATCGTCGCGATGTCCCCCAGGCGGACGGGGGCACGGTTCGCCGACGTTGCGCCCGAGCCCGCGGCAGTGCCGCCTGCCGCAGTGCCGCCCGCCGCCCTGGTCGAACCCGCCGCCGTGCCGGAACCCGCCCCGCCCGACGCCGCCGGGGCGCCGGGTGCGGAGCCTGCCCCGTCCGGCGTCAGGTAGAGGTCACCGAGCTGCTCGATCGCGGTGATCGGGCTGCCCACCTCGACGGTGGTGGGGGCACTGTCGGGCGTCAGCTCACCGGCGGGGATGCGCAGCCCGTTGGCCTGGAGCAATGCCGACACCGCGGCCGGCGAGACACCCTTCTGGGCCGCCGCGGCCGTGTCGAGGTCGATCGTCGCCCGAGGGGTGCGGATGCCCGAGAGTGAGACGTCGCCGACGTCGCCGAGCCCGGCGAGCAGCGGCTGCACGCGGTCGCGGAGCACGGCCGCCGCCTGGTCGGCCGGCAGGGAGGAGGACACGGCGAGCTGGACGACCGGGATCTGGTCGGTGCTGAGGCTGCCGGCTTTCGGCGTGACGTCCGCGGGCAGCGCGGCTCCGGCGATCGCGCGCTCCACCTGCGCGGTGGCGTCGGTGATGTCGGTGCCGTAGACGAGATTCAGGGTCACGACCGAGCTGCCGCCCGTGCTCGTCGACGACGTGGCATCGAGCCCCTCGACACCGGCGACGGCTGCCTCGATCGGGTCGGTGACCTGCTGCTCGACCACCTCCGGTGACGCGCCCGCGTACGGCGTCACCACGGTGATGACGGGTACGTCGAGGGAGGGCAGCAACTCCTGGCGGATCGAGCCGGCACTGATGGCGCCGACCGCCAGCAGCAGGACCGTCACCAGCCCGACGATCGCGCGGTTGGTCAGGCTGAGTCGGGCGAGCCAGGTCATGGGGCCGATTGAATACCGAACCGTCGTCGGGCCCGTGCCGCGAGCTGAGATTTGCCTGTGGAAGCGGGTCGATTGCCCGGTGGACGCGAAGCGATCTCCCTGTGGGAGCGGGTCTGTTCCCGTGTGGAAGCGAGGCCGATCTCCCTGTGGGACCGGGTGATCAGCGCCGCAGCAGGACGCGGACCAGCACCGCCGCCGTCACGCCGATGATCAACGCCAGCACTCCCCAGGCCGCCGGGCGGCGGTGCCAGGCCCGGCCGTTGTCGAGGGCGATGTGACCGGGTCCGATGAGGACGATCGCGGCGGCGGCGAGCCCGAGCACGACGTCGAGCTCCGGCGCGTTCGCCCCCGAAGCGCCCGCAACGAAGAACCCGTTGCCGAGCTTGAGCAGTACGGTGTTGATCATCAAGGCGAGCAGGCCAGCCGCGGCCAGCGGGGTGACGACGCCGAGCACCACGAATGCGCCCCCGAGCAGCTCGGTGACACCCGTGACCCAGGCGAGGGTCGTGGTCTGCTGGTAGCCGAGGGCGTCGAGGAAGCGGGCGAACCCGGCGATGCCCGGTCCGTCCCACA
>JAYSXW010000436.1:0-3237 GCA_043716935.1 Pseudonocardia sp. | reverse complement strand
CGGCGATCTTCCGGCTGGCGCGCCACACCGCCGAGGTGCACGAGGCGTTCGCCGAGACACCCGTCGCGGCGTGGACGTTCGGCCCGGGGGAGCGGCTGGCCCCGCTCGCCGAGCTCGCGCAGCGCGGCGACCTCGACTCGACGGTCACGGCACTCGGCGCGGCTGTCGCGGCCCGGCTCACGTGACGGCGCTGGTGCTGCGCCTGGCCGCGCCGATGCAGTCGTGGGGGACGAGCAGCCGGTTCGCCCACCGCGCCACCGACCGGGCACCGAGCAAGAGCGGGGTCGTCGGGTTGCTCGCCGCCGCGCAGGGCCGGCGCCGCACCGATCCGTTGGAGGAGCTGCTGAGCCTGCGGATGGCGGTGCGCACCGAGCAGTCCGGGTCGCTGGAACGAGACTTCCAGACCGCGGCGCGACAGGGAGAACGCACCTCGCTCTCGCTGTCCACCCGCCACTACCTGGCCGACGCGGTGTTCCTCGTCGCGGTGCAGGGCGACGAGGCGCTGCTCGAAGGACTGCGGGACGCGCTGCGGCGTCCGTACTTCCCGTTGTTCCTGGGACGGCGGTCCTGCCCACCGGTCGGGCCGGTCGAGCACGGCCTGCGTCCCGGTGACGCCGTCGAGGTGCTCGGCGCGGAACCGTGGCACGCCGCGCCGTGGTTCCAGCGTTCGCGGACCGAACCCACCGAGATGCTGGACCTGGTCGCCGACTGCGCGGCGGGCACCGCCGGTGCCGAGCTGGTCCGTGACGAGCCGGTGAGCTTCGACCCGCGGCACCGGCAGTGGGAGTGGCGCACGGTGCTGCGGCACGACCCGGTCCGAGTAGCCAACCCGACCTACACCGGAGACCGGCACGACCCGACGTACGCCGGGGACCGGCATGACCCGATGGCGGTCCTGTAGATGCACCTCACCCGTTTCGAGATCAACCCTGCCCGCCGCGAGGCACGCACCCTGCTCGCCTCGCCGCAGCGGGTACACGCCGCCGTCCTCGCGGGGTTCCCGGAGTCCCGCGACGCCGACGACCACGGGCGCGTCCTGTGGCGCCTCGACGAGGGCCGCCACGACGTGGTGCTCTTCGTCGTCAGTCCCGGGAAGCCCGACCTGACCCACCTGGTGGAGAGCGTCGGGCGTCCCGCCTACGGGTGGCAGACCCGTGAGTACGGTCCGTTCCTCGACCGGCTCGCGGTCGGTGACCGGTGGGCGTTCCGACTGTTGGCCAACCCGGTGCACAACACCCGCCCCGCCGACGGGACGGGGCGCGGCAAGCGGCTCGCGCACGTCACCGCGGCACAGCAGACCGACTGGTTCCTGCGGCAGGCGCAGCGCCACGGGTTCGGGGTGCCCGAGGGTTCGGCCGGGGAGCCCGACATGTCCGTCCGGTCGCGGCGAACGGTCCGGTTCGCTCGCCAGCAGCGCACGGTGACGATCGCGTCGGCGGTGTTCGAGGGCCACCTTTGCGTCGAGGACCCGGTCGCTCTGCGGGCCGCGCTGGTCGGTGGGATCGGCCCCGCGAAGGGCTACGGCTGCGGCCTGCTCACCCTCGCGGCGGACGGGTAGGGGATGGCCAAGGAGATCCCCGGCGCGAAACCGGTGCCCCTCGGTCAGCTCGTCCGCGCGCAGGACCGGCTGAGCTTCGTCTACCTGGAACGTTGCGTGGTGCACCGCGACGCCAACGCGCTCACCGCGCGGGACGCCAAGGGCACGGTGCACCTACCGGCGGCCACGCTCGGCGCGGTGCTGCTCGGGCCCGGGACGACGGTCAGCCAGCAGGCGATGGTGCTGCTCGCCGAGAGCGGTTCGACCGCGGTGTGGGTGGGGGAGCAGGGCGTGCGCTACTACGCGCACGGCCGGTCGCTGGCCCGCTCGTCGAGGCTGCTGGAGGCGCAGGCCGCGCTGGTGTCGAACCAGCGAGCGCGGTTGCGCGTCGCCCGCCAGATGTATGCGATGCGGTTCCCGGGCGAGGACACCTCCGGGTCGACGATGCAGCAGCTGCGCGGCAGGGAGGGCGCCCGGGTGCGCCGGCTCTACCGGGAGCACTCCGAGCGCTCCGGGGTGCCGTGGACGCGGCGGGACTACAACACCGAGGACTTCGCCGAAGGCACCCCGGTCAACCAGGCGCTGTCGGCAGCGAACACCAGCCTCTACGGGGTGGTGCACGCGGTGATCGTCGCACTGGGGTGCGCGCCGGGACTCGGGTTCGTCCACACCGGACACGTGCTGTCGTTCGTCTTCGACATCGCCGACCTGTACAAGGCCGACATATCCATCCCCATCGCCTTCGACATCGCGTCCCAGGACGTGGCCGACGTCGGCGCCGAGACGCGGCGGGCGGTTCGTGATCACATGAAGGGCAGCACGTTCCTGGAGACGTGCGTGCGTGACATCAAGGCGTTGCTCAGCGACGAACAGGAACTCGTCGAGTACGGACCGGAGGCGTTCGAGGACCCCGACGTCGTCATGCTGTGGGACGACAACGGGCGGGCGGTCGACGCGGGCATCTCCTACAGCGCATCCGAGCTGCGCAGTGACCTCGACTGGGCTGACGACGAGCTGTGATCGTCATCGTCGTCGCCGCCTGCCCGATCGGCCTTCGCGGTCACCTGACCCGGTGGCTGCTCGAGATATCGGCGGGGGTCTTCGTCGGGAAGGTCTCGGGCCGGGTGCGGGACCTGCTGTGGGAACGCACGCTGGAGATGGTGAAGACCGGCCGGGCGATCATGGTGTTCTCGGCGAACAACGAGCAGGGGCTGGACTTCAAGGTCCACAAGCACGAGTGGACGCCGGTCGAGATGGAGGGACTGACGCTGATGCTCAGACCGAACCCTCAGCCGGAAGGTCCCCCTCCCGGGGCCGCTGACCGAACGGAGGGCTGGAGCAGCGCGAGCCGGCGGCGCCGGTTCCGTGGACGCTGACGAAGCTGATGCTAAAACCGGCTGCTCTGGGGTAGATTCCCTGTTCAGCAAGTGTGCTCCCCGCGCTCGCGGGGGTGGTCCCCGTTCGCGGCGAACCACGGCGCGATCCGATGCGTGCTCCCCGCGCTCGCGGGGGTGGTCCCACGTCGGCGTCGACGACGTACCGGGACCACCTGTGCTCCCCGCGCTCGCGGGGGTGGTCCCGCCGCCACGGCGTCGACGACTTCGCCGGGCACGTGCTCCCCGCGCTCGCGGGGGTGGTCCCTCTGACGGGACCGCGATCGGCGACCTCGACCAGTGCTCCCCGCGCTCGCGGGGGTGGTC
>JAYSXW010000435.1:0-3243 GCA_043716935.1 Pseudonocardia sp. | reverse complement strand
ACCGACGACCCGAACTCGACCCCGCCGGACCTGGACTCGATCACTGTCGTCAACGACTGGTGGCCTGTCCACTTCGGCCACCGCGACGACGGCGAACGCGAACTCGCCGCCGGCATCGCGGAACGCCACCGCGCCCAACGACGCAGCACCCCAACCACCACGAGCCCAGGGAGGGCGGCATGACCACCACCACGACCGACCAGCTCTGGGGCGTCAAGGACGTCGCGGCCTACCTCGATGTCCCCGTACAGACGGTGTACCAATGGCGCACCGCCGGCTACGGCCCGACGGGGGTCCGCATCGGCCGCTGGGTCCGCTACCGCCCCGAAGACGTCCGCGCCTGGGTCGCCGCGCTGGTCAAGGGCGGCCGGTAGTGGCCAGCGTCCGCAAGCTGCCCGACGGTCGGTGGCAGGCCCAGTACCGGCCGGTGCCCGGCGGAAAGCAGTTCACCCGCACCACCCACCGCAAGATCGACGCACAACGTTGGCTCGACGAGCAGACGACCGCGCTCGTCAGCGGCAACTACGTCGACCCCAACGCCGGACGGGTCACCTTCGGCGCCTACTTCGAGCGCTGGGCCGAACGACAGGTCTGGGCACCGGGGACGGCCCGCGCGATGGACCTTGCCGCGCGATCGGTGACGTTCTGCGATGTCCCGCTACGCCTGCTCGTGCGGTCGCACGTCGAGACCTGGATCAAGCACATGCAGGGCACGTACCGGGGCAACGGACGGCCGGGCGGGGCTCGGTCAGGCAGTGGACTTGCGGCAAGCACGATCCGCACGCGCTACAACAACGTCCGAGCGGTGTTCCGCGGCGCCGTGAAGGATCGCGTGATCGCGCACGATCCCAGCGACGGCGTGAAGCTCCCGCGCGTGCGGAAGGCCGAAGCGTCCATGGTCTTGCCGACATCGGCGCAGGTGCGCGCCCTGCTCGCCACGAGCCCGCGGGACTTCCGGCCGTTCGTCGCGTTGTGCGCATTCGCGGGACTGCGCCTCGGGGAAACGGCCGCGCTCCAGGTGGGCGACTTCGACGTGGCCGGGCGCATGCTCATCGTCTCCCGGCAGGTTCAGCGGGCAGGCGGATCGGCGGTGGACATCCGGCCGCCCAAGTACGGCAGCGAGCGGACGATCTACCTCGCGGACGGTCTGCTTCGTATCGTGCGGGCCCACCTCGTGCGCTTGCCCGACGACTCCGGGACGCGGTGGTTGTTCTACGGCGAGAACGGCAACCCTCCGCACCAGAACACGGTGAGCTACTGGTGGCGCAAGACCCGCACGGCGGCCGGCTGCCCGTCGGTGAAGCTGCACGACCTCCGGCACTTCTACGCCTCCGGTCTGATCGCAGCCGGCTGTGACGTCGTCACCGTGCAACGGGCGCTCGGGCACAGCAGCGCGACCATCACGCTCAACACCTACGCGCACCTCTGGCCGACCGCCGAGGATCGGACACGGGCGGCCGCAGCGAGCATGCTGGGTGACGTTCTCGCCGGAGCTGACGAACCACTGACGAACGACGACGCTGCCTGAGCGCCTGAGCAGGCGAAACAGCCGACAGCTACACGTTGAAGCGGAACTCGACCACGTCGCCGTCGCTCAGCAGGGAGCGCGCCCGTCGAACAGGAGCTCAGGTCGTACCCCGACCGGGGCGGCCGCGGCTGCTCCTCGGCCACGTCCCCGGCCCGCGGCAGGAGGGGCGTCACCTGCTCCGAAGGGTCCTGCCAATGCGGCGAGAACGCCGACCTGCCCGAGCCCGAGCGGTCGGGAACAGCTGCTGTGCCGCCATCGGAACTGACGACCGGCTGCACCGATGCGTTCTCCCGGCCGTCGGCGACGGTCACCACCCCCGGCCCCGTCGGCTCGCCCGAGTCACGCCGGTCCGGCGAATGTCGCCCGCTCCGGATCCGGCTGCACTGGGTCTGCGACGTCACCTTCGCCGAGGACCTGTCCCAGATCCGCACCGGCAACGGCCCCGCGACCATGGCCGTGCTGCGCAACCTCGCCATCAGCCGCCACCGACTCGCCGGCGCCACCAACATCGCCCAGGCCTGCCGCGACACCAGCCGACACCCCCTGCGAACCGTTGACCTGCTCACATAACCGCAACATCAACTATGCCGGGGCCCTGGCGTTCCTCGTCCCAGCGGCGGCGATGCTCGTCGAGCCGGTCGTAGCGCGCTACGCGGGCCGCGGGCCAGGACATGAAGCCGCCCGGATGCACCCATGCCGAGCCGGCCTCGACCGTCACCACCCGATCGGCGGTGCGCGCGAGCAGCTCGCGGTCGTGGCTGACGAACAGCACGCCCTTGGGCGACTCGCCGATCCGCGCCTCCAGCCAGCGCTTGCCCGGCATGTCGAGGTTGTCGTCGGGCTCGTCGAGCAGCACCTCGTCCGGGCCGCGCCGCAGCCGCTCCAGTGCGAAGCGCTTCTGCCCGGCGGCCATCGCTTCGATGAGGCCCACGAGGCGACGACGGTGACGAACCGGTGCGGCCGTGTCGAGCCGGTGGGAAACGTGGCGGCATTGTGAGCAAGATGACCCGACCAGCCGTGGTTCGTCTGATGGGGTGTTGCCGTGACCGTCAACGTGAACATCCACGAGGCCAAGACGCACCTGTCGCGGCTGCTGGAGCAGGTGGCCGCCGGCGAGCGGGTCGTGATCTCCAAGGCGGGCCGTCCCGTGGCCGATCTCGTCCCTCACCGGGCGACGCCCGTGGTGTTCGGCGGCCTGCAGGGCGAGTTGAGCTACGACGACGCGGACTTCACCGAGGGCGATCCCGACATCCAGACCATGTTCTACGGCAACGATGCTGCTTCTTGACACCCGGACCGCGCTCTGGGTCCTCGACGACGCGCCCCGGTTGGGCCCGTGCGCCCGGGAGATGATCCTCGGTGCGACGGCCGTCCACGTCTCCGCGGCCTCGGTGTGGGAGCTGACGGCCAAGGCGATGCTGGGGTCGCTCACCGTTCCCGACGGGTTCGCGCTCCGCCTCGCCGACCAGGGGCTGGCGCTGCTGAGCGTGTCGGCCCAGCACGCAGAGGGCCTGCGCGCGTTCCCCGAGCTCGTCCGGCACGACCCGTTCGACCGCCTGATCGTGGCCCAGGCCGCGATCGAGGGGCTGCAGCTGCTCACGGCCGACCGGGTCCTGCTGGGCCTGCGCCGCGACTTCATCACCGACGCCACCGCCTGAGGGGACGCCACCGCCTGAGGGGACGCCACCGCTGACTGGCCGTCGGGAAGGATCGGG
>JAYSXW010000434.1:0-1060 GCA_043716935.1 Pseudonocardia sp. | reverse complement strand
CGGGACGAGCGCGCCGACCAGCAGCCGGAACAGCGTCGTCTTGCCACCGCCGTTGGGCCCGAGCACCGCGACGCGACGGCCGGCGTGCAGGGCGAGGTCGGCGCCGTCGAGCACCGGGCGCCCCGGCTCGTAGGAGAACGACAGTGCGTCGGCCGCCAGGACGGGCGTCATACCAGCACCGTCGTGAGCGTCACCACGGCCGCGAGGATGGCCGCCGTACCCGCCAGGAACAGCCGCGACACCGGACGCTCCTCCACCTGCACGTGCAGCGATCCGTCGTAGCCGCGCAGGGCGAGGCCCTCCTCCAGCCGCCGCGCCCGGTCGAACGCGCCGATGAAGATCGCTCCGGCTTGACCGGCCAGCGACCGGTAGGACGTCGCCCAGTTCCGGAACCCCAGCCGGCTCGCCTGCGCCTCCCGCACGGTCCGCACCTGGTCGAGCAGCAGGAACAGCATCCGGTAGATCAGCGTGGCGATCTCGGTGACGGCGGGCGGGATCCCGAGGCGCGTCAGCCGGGGCAGGGTGTCGGCCAGCGGGGTGGTGGACGAGAACAGCAACAGGCACGCCAGGGCCGCACCCGACCGGCCCGCAGACGCCGCCGCGACCGGCACGCCAGCCGGATCGAGGGCGATGAAGGGCGAGCCACCGACCGCGATCAGCATCGGTACCGACCCGACGGCGACGAACCCGACCGGCACCCGCGCCACGGACCACAGCTGGGCCGGGGTCACGGCGGCGGGCCCGAGCAGCAGCACCAGCGCGACGAGCCCCACGACGGCAGCACCCGGCCACGGCGGCAGCGCCACCGCGCACAGCAGCAGGCCCAGCGACAGCGCCGCCTTCTCGCCCGGGTTCCGCGGCCGCCAGCGGTTGGTGTAGGCGATGGTGTCGAGCGTCAGCATCAGGTGCGGTCGTCCGGTTTCGCCACGCGCATCCGCCGCTTCGTGGCGGCGACGCCGAAGTAGTAGCCGAGGAACCCGGCGCCGATCGCGGCCTGCAGGGCGAACAGCCCCGAGGCGATCTCCGGCGACGGCGGGGTGAAGATCGAGGAGAACCACGG
>JAYSXW010000433.1:0-1062 GCA_043716935.1 Pseudonocardia sp. | reverse complement strand
TCCCCGACCGGCAGAACCGAGTCGAGACCGTCGGTGGGCTCGGGCAGCAGCCTCACCGGACTGGCTGCTGGCTCGTCGAACACGAGCTCGGCGGGTCGGAACGGAGTGATCGACACGTCGTGTGCAAACCCGTAGGCGACGTCGCGGCCCGGCTCGATTGGGAACGGCGCGGGAAGGGCGTCCGGTCCGTCGTCGAACAGTCGGCCCGGCCCGGCCGGGGTCGGGGCGTCGAGGTCGAACGAGCCCAGGGCGAGACCGGACTCGTCATCCTGAACGGGCTCTGCCGCCGCGACGCCGCCCGCAAGTAGCGTCAGCCCGGCGGCGGTGGCCGCGACGGGACTGACGACGACCACGCCAGAGCGTCGCCTACGGGCGGGGCGGGCAGGTCGTAAGGGTTGGCGAGCGGACGGTTCGGATGCGATCGCAGACTCCATGACAAGACTGCACCCCCGGTGTTCCTGCGTATGTCGGTCCGACCTGCGCGTCGCGGAAATCATCGGGGGGATGATGCCGCACGAACCATGCCGTCGCGGTGGATCGGCCCTGCCGTCGCGGACCTCCGCCCCAGGTTCCGCAGCTGATGTTGGCGCTGGACACGGAATCGGGTGTGAACTGCGGGATGCCGAAACTCGCGCACCTGCCCTCGGGGGTGTCACCGCGAACGCGGAAGAACCGGACGGACCGGCCACTCGAACCTGGACACCCCGACCACCACACCGGATAAAGATCAACCACACGTGACCCGCACGATCAACGGTGGATCCAGGCTCAGGCGGGCTGGACGCTGACGAACCGGGCCACGGACGGCACGCCCTCGGCGTCGAGCAGGAAGAGCATGTACGGGCCGGACGGGGCGGCGTTCGCATCCGGCGGTGCCTGCAGCTGCAGCGTCCGGTCGGTGTTGCCCTGCACGGTCAGCTCCATGTGGCGCTGGTTCATGTCGACCGAGTGCGTCACCGCGGATGGCGCAACCAGCACGGCCCGCTGCACGGGGCGCCCGCCGTCGGGCACCTGGTAGCCGACCTCGAAGCCGCCGCCGAAGATGACCTGCTCGGGCGCGAC
>JAYSXW010000432.1:0-9773 GCA_043716935.1 Pseudonocardia sp. | reverse complement strand
GCCAGCGCCTGCCCACCGTCCGCGTCGGTGCTCCATGGCACGCCCTCCGGCGCGACGAACTCGGTCCTCGCGACGAGCTGTACGCCCAGCGGCACGATCTCCGGCATGCCATCAGCCTAACGACCGTCCCGGGTGACGTCGTCCTCCTCCTTGACAGACGTCACCTTTGACGCCACGGTGGTGTCATGGATCTGGGTCAGTACGTCACACAGCTGCGCGAGGACCTCTCCACCGCAGCGTCCGCCGGCGACGAACAGACGCGGCGCACCGCCGCGCTCCTCGGCGCCGCCATCGAGCCGGCCGCGCGGCTGGCCGTCATGAACGCCCTCGCCGACCTCGCGGCCGAGGTCACCGCCGCGCTCGGGGACCGCGTGGTCGAGGTCCGCCTCGACGGCCGCGACGTGCGCGTCTCGGTGTCCGGCGAGCCGCCGGTGGAGGCCGAAGTGCCCCCGACCGCGGCGTCCACATCATCCGGTCCGTGGTCGGGCGGCGGCGAGATGGGCGACATCAGCCGCATCACCCTGCGACTGGTCGAGCAGATCAAGAACCAGGCCGAGCAGGCCGCCCAGCAGCAGGGCGTCTCGCTCAACTCCTGGGTGGCCCAGGCCGTGCAGGGCGCGCTCGCCGGCGGCGGCCCGGGCCGGCGCGGCCCGTGGGGCCGGGACGAGATGAAGGGCGACCGTGACGGGCGGCGCCTGCGGGGCTGGGTGGAGGGATGAACGAGATGGTGGACTTCGTCAAGGCCGATGGCGGGCCCGGCCCCGAGCTGTCGCGGCAGCAGTCGTGGCCGGTGGATGGTGTGGCCGAGCTGGAGCTGACGGTGGACGTCGGGCGGGTGCGGGTGCAGCTGGCCGAGATGGTGGGCGGATCCGAAGTGCGTGTGGAGGTGCGCCACGACCCCGCCGCCGGCGGGGTGGTCGGCCAGGGCCTCACCGGGCTGATGAACTGGCTCGGCGGCGTCACCGGAGGCAGCGTCCCCGACGCCGCGGAGATCGCGGCGCAGGCCGTGCGCGCCGCGGAGATCACCTGGTCCGACGACGGCAGGCGGCTCGTGGTGCGCTCGGCCCAGGAGATGCCGCTGCGGGCCGTGCCGCTGGCGGTCAGCGTCTCGGCGCCGGCGGGCTCACGGCTGGCCGTGCGCACCGGCTCCGGAGACGTGCACGTCACGGGCACCGCGGGCTGGACGGCGGTGCGCACCGGGTCCGGTGAGATCCGGACGGGCGCGATCCACGGCAACGCGGACATCACCACCGGCTCGGGCGACGTCGAACTCGGCGCGCTGGCCGGCCGGGCCCGGGTCCGCACCGGATCCGGCGCGGTCACCGTGGCCGGGACCGCGGGCCCGACCGAGATCCGTGCGAGCAGCGGCGACGTCACCGTCGGGGGCGTAGGCGCCGACCTGGAGGTGCGCACCGGCTCCGGCGAGGTGACGATCACCGACGCCCGCTCCGGCCGGCTGGAGCTCACCACCGGCTCGGGTGAGCTGCGCGTCGGCGTGCACCCCGGAGTGCGGGCGCAGCTGGACCTCTCGTCGGGCTCCGGCCGGGCCCGCAGCGAGCTCGACGTCGGGTTACTCGCGCCGGAGCAGGGCGCTCCGCTCGTCGTTCGCGGTCGCACCGGCAGCGGCGACGTGCTGGTGACCCGCGCGATGGTGCCCGCCTGACCCGCGGGGCGACGCGCCCCGCTCGCACACACCGCGTCGGGCTCGCACACACCGCGTCGGGCTGGCACACATCGCGCGCAGTGTGTGCCGGCCAGCGGGGGTGTGTGCCGGCCACCGAGGAGCGGAGCCGTCAACCCAGGGCGGCGGCGAGCGGGGCGGCCAGGTCTCCCCGCTCACCGACCGTCACGTCCAACAGACCCAGCCAACCGGCCATCTGACGCAGCTCGGCGGCGAGCTCGGAGGCGACGCGGGGCACGTCGACGCCGGGTTCGGCGAACGCGCCCGGCACCCGCAGCACGCCGGCAGCGCGGTCGGACTTGAGGTCGACCCGCCCCACGAGCTCCCCGTCGAGCAGGAACGGGAAGACGTAGTAGCCGAACACGCGCTTGGGCTCGGGCACGTAGATCTCGATGCGGTAGCGGAACTCGAAGATCCGCTCCGCGCGGCCGCGGTCCCAGATGAGCGGGTCGAACGGGCACAGCAGCGCGCGCCCCTCCACCCGCCGCGGGATGCGCTCACCCGGCCGACGGTAGGCCGGCTGCGGCCACCCCCGGACCTCGACGCGCTCCAGCTCGCCCGCTGTGACCAGCCGCTCCACGGCCGGCCGGGTGACGTCGCCGGGCAGGCGGTAGTAGTCGCGCAGGTCGGGCTCGGTGGCCACGCCCAGGGCCCCGACCGAGCGCAGCACCAGGGCACGCGCGGCCTCGTCGGCCGTCGGCGAGGACGCCAGGACGTCGGCCGGCAGGACGCGCTCGGGCAGGTCATAGAGGCGCTGGAAGTGGCGCCGGGTGCCCGTGGTGAGCGCGCCGATGCCGAACAGGTACTCGCAGATGCGCTTGACGTCCGACCGTTCCCACCACGACGCCCCGGGCGGCCGCGCTCGGGTGGGCCCGCCGAGCGCCGCCTCCAGTTCCCCCGCCCCGACCGGCCCCCGCTCCGCGACGGCGGCGAGGACGTCGTCGACCAGCGTGGGATGGCGCTGCACCAGAACGCCGTAGTGGCGCCACCAGCCCTCCCGCTTGGCCCCGGCGCGCAGCAGCGGCCAGTCGGCGACGGGCAGCAGGCTGGCCTCGTGCGCCCAGTACTCGACGAGCAACCGCGGCCGGCGCGCGGAATGCGCCCAGGCCGCGTCGTCCACCAGTGCCCGGTCGTGCGGCCCGAGCCGGCTGAACAGCGGCATGTGGTGGGCTCGGACCGCGACGTTCACCGAGTCGAGCTGGAGCAGCCGGATCCGGTCGAGCGTGCGGACGAGATGGCGCCGGCCGATGGGACCGGCCGGGCGCGGGTCGGCAAAGCCCTGGGCGGCCAGCGCGGCGCGGCGTGCGGCGTCGGAGCTGATCGTCGCGGTGGTCACGGTCGTCGCGGTGGTCACGGTCGTCGCGGTGGTCACAACCCGGATGGTGCCAGCGACCCCTGACGTTCCCGGCTGGGCCGCTCGGCGGCCAGCACGAGCACCACCGCCGCCGCCGCGATCGCGCCGCCGAGCAGCTGCACCGGTGTGAACCGCTCCCCGACCACGGCGACGCCGAGCAGCACGGCGACCGGGTTGACATAGGCGTAGGTCCGAGACGGTCGACACCGGCAGCGTCGACAGGGCGTAGGCGTAGGCACCGAAGCACCGAAGCACCGAAGCACCGAACGACACCACCACCGCCACGTACGCCCACGCCCACCAGGTGGTGGCCGAGACGGCCCCGACGTCGACCCGGTCGCCGCGACCCAGACTGATCGAGAGCACGATCGCCCCACCGACGGGCATCTGCACCGCCGCGAGCGCGAACGGGTTGGCCGGCACCGGGAGGCGGGTGGTGGCGAACGAGCCGCCCGCACACACCGCACGCACTGTGTGCGAGTCCCAGTGGGTGGGTGGGTGCGGGCCGGGTGGGTGGGTGCGGGCCCGGATTCGCGGGGTGGCGGGTGGTTCGGGTATCCATGTGCGATGGCCATCGCCGCGGTCCGTCCCGCCGCCCCGGATGACGTCGACACGATCGTCGCGATCCAGGCCGGCACATGGTCGGCGGCCTACGCCGCCCTGGTTCCGGCCGAAGCGCTCGAACAGCTCCGCTCCCCTGCCGCCCGAGCAGCCTGGTCGGGGGCGGTCAGCGACGATGCCGGGTACGTCCTCGTGGCCACCGAGGGCGACTGGACGGTGGGTTTCGCCGCCGCCGCGCGTGCCTCCGGTCCCGTTGCGGATGCAGCCGATCACGCGACCGCCAATCACGCGGCCACGGTCTGGGGCGAGATCGGTGCCCTGCTGGTCGAGCCCCGGTGGGGACGGCGTGGGCACGGGGGCCGCTTGCTGGCCGCCGCGGCCGCGGTACTGCGCGACGCCGGCGCGCTCGACGGGCTGGCGTGGGTCCCGGAAGCCGACGAGGCGTCGCGCCGGTTCTACGCCCGCGCCGGCTGGGAGCCCGACGGTGCTGTGCGCGTGCTCGACACCGGCGACGGCGAGCTGCGTGAGGTCCGGCTCACCGGCCCGCTGGACATGAGACTGCGGGACTAGGGACCGAGCAGCGCCTCGAGCCCGATCGTGAGCCCTGGCCGGGCGAGCACATGCCGCACGGCGAGCAGCACCCCGGGCATGAACGACGCCCGGTCGAACGAGTCGTGGCGGATCGTGAGCGTCTCGCCGGTGGCGCCGAACAGCACCTCCTGGTGCGCGACGAGCCCGGGCAGCCGCACCGAGTGGACGTGTACCCCGTCCACCTCCGCGCCGCGAGCCCCGGGCAGTGCGCTGCTGGTGGCATCGGGCATCGCGTCGAGCCCGGCCCGGGCAGCGGCGACGAGGGAGGCCGTGCGCACCGCCGTGCCGGAGGGGGCGTCGACCTTGCCCGCGTGGTGCAGCTCGATCACCTCGACGGACTCGAAGAACCGCGCCGCCTGCTGGGCGAACCGCATCATCAGCACTGCGCCGACACCGAAGTTGGGCGCCACCAACACGTGGCCGGGGGTGACGTCGAGCCAGCCGCGGACGGTGGCGAAGCGCTCGTCGTCGAAACCGCTGGTGCCGACGACGGCCGCGATGCGGTGATCGAGCGCGTAGCGGAGGTTGTCGAGGACGGCTCCGGGATGGGTGAAGTCGACGACCACCGCGACGCCCGCGTCGACCAGGCCGCTGATCGCATCGCCCTCGTCGAGCTGCGCGACCAGGGTGAGGTCCGCCGCCCCCTCGACAGCCCGACACACCTGCGCACCCATCTGCCCGCGCGCCCCCAGCACTCCCACCCGCAGCTCGTCCATGCCGGGCACCCTATTCGGGCCGGCTCCAGCAGCCGACCATGCAGCCCCGCCGCGCCTCGAACGCGCGGACGTCGAACATGTCGAGCGTCGAAGTGGCATCACCGCGATCGTCAGCCGATGAGTTCATGTCAGTACGACGGCACCGATCCACAGACCCGCCGCCACCAGTGCCGTGGCGAACTCGATGAGGATGCTCCAGCCGACAGCGCCGAGGGCGGAGCGGGTGGAGGGCCAGGCGAGGCGGCTGTCCCGCAGCCGCGCCAGCTCCCCGAGGTAGACGCCGAGCACGAACCCCAGCAGCAGCCCGACCACCGGCACCACGAAGAAGCCGACGATCCCGAGCACGGCCCCGAACGCGAGGGTGCGGCCCGGCACCCCGGCGTCACGCAACCGTCGGCCGGGCAGCAGGTACTTCGCGATGCTGCCGAGCACCATCACGGCGACCGCGAGGACCAGGACCGTCCAGCCCGTCACGTCGTTGCGGGGCACGGCCCACACGGCGATGCCGGCTGCTACCAGCATCAGGCCCGGCAGCAGCGGAACGACGACGCCCACGATCCCCAGCACCACGAGCACGGCGGCGATGAGCGTCGTGTCCTGCACGCGGGGCAGCATGGCACGGGCGGTGACGCCCGGTGCACCTCGGGCGGTCACGGGAAATCCGGCGACGCCACGGCGATGTGCGCCATCGGCCCCACCGGAGGGGCGAGAGGTGGATCCAGGCTCAGAGCAGGGAGCGCAGCGAGCCGGGGAGGTCGCGTTCCTCGTCGTACGGGCCGACCACCGCGGCCGTCATGGGCGCGGTCAGGAGGTCGACCGCCACTGCCGCCACCTGGTCGGATGTGACGGCCCCGATGCGGTCGAGGCTGTCGGTGATCCTGCGCTGCCGGCCGTGGTCGAGCTCGGCCCGGCCGAGCCGGTTCATCCG
Organism: Pseudonocardia sp.; assembly: GCA_043716935.1. Taxonomy (GTDB): domain Bacteria; phylum Actinomycetota; class Actinomycetes; order Mycobacteriales; family Pseudonocardiaceae; genus Pseudonocardia. The sequence goes on along the minus strand of JAYSXW010000432.1, from coordinate 3,942 downwards.
CGACGGTGTGTCCTCCAACCCGAGCACCAGCCCGCCCCGAAGGTTGCCCTGGGCGCGCACCACCTCCGCGGTGGTGAGGCCGTCGGCGGCCACGGTGCCGAGCACCTCCCGCACCACCGTCGCGACCTCGTCGAGCCGGTCGGGCGCGCATCCCGCGTAGACGGCGAACGTCCCGGTGTCGGAGTAGGTGGTGAGCGCCGAGTACACCGAGTAGGCCAGCCCGCGCTGTTCGCGGACCTGCTGGAACAGCCGCGAGCTGGGGCCGCCGCCGAGTGCGGTGTTGAGCACCGACAGCGCGGCGCGACGTGGGTCGTGTCGCGAGAGGCCCGGCACGCCGAGCATGAGGTGGGCCTGCTCGGAGTCGTCGGGACGCAGCACCAGCCGCGGGCCCGCGTCCAGCACGGCCGGGACCGGACGTCGCGGCGCGACCGGCGACGCCCCGTTCGCGCGGGCGCCGGCCGCCCCGAGCGCCGCCGACACCAGCTCCACGACGCGCTCGTGACTCAGGTGCCCGGCGGCCGCGACGACCATCCGTGGCGTCGTGTACTCCCCGCGCCAGAATGTGTGCAACGTCTCGCGGCTCATGTCGCGGACCGATTCCTCGGAGCCGATGACCGGACGCCCCAGCGGGTGCCCGCCGAACAGGGACTCGTCGAACAGCTCACCGAGCAGGTCCTCCGGGTCGTCGTCCCGGATGGCGATCTCCTCGAGCACCACCCCGCGCTCCACCTCGACATCGGCGGGCGCCATCACCGCGTCGGTGACGACGTCGGCCAGGACGTCGACGGCGAGCGGCAGGTCGTCGTCGAGCACGTGGGCGTAGAAGCAGGTGTGTTCCTTGGCCGTGAACGCGTTGAGATCGCCGCCGACGGCGTCGAGATCCTCCGCGATCGATGCCGCGGTGCGCCGCGAAGTGCCCTTGAACAGCAGGTGTTCGAGGTAGTGCGCCGCGCCGGCCTGCGCGGGCGTCTCGTCGCGGGAGCCGACTCCGATCCAGATTCCGACCGACACCGAGCGCACGCCGGGCACCGACTCGGTGACGACGCGCAGCCCGCCGGGCAGTTCCGTCCGCGAGACGCCGTCGGGGGCAGGAGCCGAAGCACCCGCCCCCGGCGACGTGGTCAGGGCACTCACCCTGCGGAGACCTCGGCCGGCTCAGCGGCGTCGGCTCCAGAATCGGCCATCGTGGGATCCGCCACGGGGGTATCGGCCACCGGGGAATCGCCGTTGACGGCGGCGTCGCCCTCGGCCACCGGGACCAGGCTGATCTTGCCCCGGTTGTCGATATCGGTGACCTCGACGCGGATCTTGTCACCGACCTTGACGACATCCTCGACCTTGTTGATCCGCTTGCCCTGGCCCAGCTTGGAGATGTGGACCAGGCCGTCCTTGCCGGGAACCAACGAGATGAACGCCCCGAAGGCGGCGGTCTTGACGACCGTACCCAGGAAACGCTCGCCGATCTTGGGCAGCTGCGGGTTGGCGATCGCGTTGATCATGCCGATCGCGGCGTCGGCCGACTCGCCGTCGGACGCGCCCACGTAGACGGTGCCGTCGTCGTCGATGGAGATGTCGGCGCCGGTCTGCTCGGTGATCGAGTTGATCATCTTGCCCTTCGGGCCGATGACCTCGCCGATCTTGTCCACCGGCACCTTGATCGCGATCACGCGCGGGGCGTAGCGGCTCATCTCATCAGGCCGGTCGATGGCCTCGCCAATGACCTCGAGGATCGTCATCCGGGCGTCCTTGGCCTGGCTCAGCGCCGCGGCGAGGACCTCGGACGGGATGCCGTCGAGCTTGGTGTCGAGCTGCAGCGCCGTGACGAACTGCGGGGTGCCGGCGACCTTGAAGTCCATGTCGCCGAACGCATCCTCGGCGCCGAGGATGTCAGTGAGCGTGGCGTACTCGCCGCCCTCGTAGACCAGGCCCATCGCGATGCCCGCGACCGGCGCCCGCAGCGGCACGCCGGCGTTGAGCAGGCTCATCGTGCTCGCGCAAACCGAGCCCATGCTCGTGGACCCGTTGGAGGACAGCGCCTCGCTGACCTGCCGGATGGCGTACGGGAACTCCTCGCGGCTCGGCAGCACCGGCAGCAGGGCCCGCTCGGCGAGCGCACCGTGACCGATCTCGCGCCGCTTGGGCGAGCCGACCCGGCCGGTCTCCCCGGTGGAGTAGGGCGGGAAGTTGTAGTGGTGCATGTAGCGCTTGCGGTTCTCCGGGTTGAGCGTGTCGACCATCTGCTCCATGCGCGTCATGTTCAGCGTCGTGACACCCAGGATCTGGGTCTCGCCACGCTCGAACAGCGCGCTGCCGTGCACGCGAGGCAGGACCTCGACCTCGGCCGAGAGCTGCCTGATGTCCTCCAGCCCGCGACCGTCGATGCGGGCGCCGTCCTGGACGATCCGGCGGCGCACGACGGTCTTGGTCAGGCTGCGGAAGGCGGCGCTGACCTCCTTCTCACGGCCGACGAAGCGCTCGGCGAGGGCCAGCTGTACCGCGGCCTTGGCGGCGTCGGTCGCGCTCTCGCGGTCCTGCTTGTCCGCGACCTGCATGGCGGCGCTCAGGTCGGCCTCGCCCGCCTCGGTGACGGCGGCGAGGACGTCGTCCTCGTAGTCCAGGAAGACCGGGAACTGCAGCGGCTCCTTGGGCGACTTGGCCTTGAGCTCGTTCTGCGCACGGCAGATCGCGGCGATCGGCGCCTTGGCGGCCTCCAGGCCCTCCGCGACGACGGTCTCCGTCGGGGCGGTGCCGCCGCCGTTGATGACCTCGAAGACGTCCTTGGTGGCCTCGGCCTCGACCATCATGATCGCGACGTCGCCGTCATCGAGCAGCCGGCCGGCCACGACCATGTCGAAGGTCGCGTCGGCGAGCTCCTCGGTCGTCGGGAACGCCACCCAGCCGGCGGCCGTCCGGGCCACCCGGGTCGCGCCGACCGGGCCGGTGAACGGCAGGCCGGACAACAGCACCGACGCGGCGGCGGAGTTGATGGCCAGCACGTCGTAGAGGTGGGTCGGCTCGAGCGCCAGGATCGTGGAGACGACCTGGACCTCGTTGCGCAGGCCCTTGGCAAACGACGGGCGCAGCGGCCGGTCGGTCAGCCGGCAGGTGAGGATGGCGTCCTCGGACGGCCGGCCCTCGCGGCGGAAGAACGAGCCGGGGATCTTGCCGGCGGCATACATCCGCTCCTCGACGTCCACCGTGAGGGGGAAGAAGTCGAGGTTGTCCTTGGGGCGCTTGCTGGCGGTGGTGGCGCTGAGCACCATCGTGTCGCCGAGGTAGATCGTGACGGAGCCGGCGGCCTGCTTGGCCAGCCGGCCGGTCTCGAAGCGGATGACCCGCTTGCCGTCGGGGTTCTCGATGACGGCATCGACGAACTCGCTGCCGTAGACATAGCTCTCGTTCTCGTCCTGACCGCTGTCAGGAGTCATGGTGTCGGCTGTCATGGGAACGTCTCCTCTTCACTGCGCACCGGCCCGCCGCGCGGGGAGCCGGCGCTCAGTGGAGGCGGTCAGAGCCCCGTCCCGATGGGGACGCGTCTGGCCGCCACTCCCGAGGACCGGGTCTCGCGCAGCGGCGGGTCCGGCTCGTGGGTCATCGCAGGTCTTCCTGCAATGAAGGGGACGCCCTGTGGGCACCCCCCTGTCGTGCGGGTGCTGTGGTGGTCCTGCCTCTAGCGGCGCAGGCCCAACCGCGCGATGAGTGCGCGGTAGCGGTTGATGTCGGTCTTCTCCAGGTACTTCAGCAGGCGCTTGCGCCGTCCCACCAGCAGGAGCAGCCCACGGCGGGTGTGGTGGTCGTGCTTGTGCTCACGCAGGTGCCCGGTGAGGTCGGAGATGCGACGCGTGAGCATCGCGACCTGCACCTCGGGCGAGCCGGTGTCGGCCGGGACCGTCGCGTACTCGGTCATGATGGCCTGCTTGGTGGCGGTGTCGAGCGACACGG
>JAYSXW010000431.1:0-1066 GCA_043716935.1 Pseudonocardia sp. | reverse complement strand
ACGTGAGCCGCGCCTCAGCCCCAGCTGGTTTCCTTGCGCAGGACCGGCTTGAGGACCTTGCCGCCGGCGTTGCGGGGCAGGGGCTCCGTGCGGATGCTGACGAACTGCGGCACCTTGAAGCTCGCGAGGTGCTCTCGAGCGAAAGCGACCACGTCTGCCGGGTCGATGCTCGCGCCGGCCGCCGGGACGATGACCGCGCCGACCTTCTCGCCCATCATGCTGTCCGGCACACCGACGACGGCCACCTCGCCGACGCCGGGGTAGAGGTTCAGGGCGTTCTCCACCTCGACGCAGTAGACATTCTCCCCGCCGCGGTTGATCATGTCCTTCACACGGTCCACGATGTAGACGCGGCCCTCGTCGTCGAGCCGGGCGAGGTCGCCCGTGTGCAGCCACCCGTCCACGAAGGTCGCCGCCGTCTGCTCCGGCTTGTGCCAGTAGCCGGCCACGACGTTCGGGCCGCGCACCAGCAGCTCGCCGACGCCGGTCGTCGGGTCGCAACCATCGATCCGCAGGTCCACGACCGGAGCGGCGAAGCCCACGGAGTCGGCGTGCTCGGCGGCCTGCTCGTGAGGCAGGTACGTGGAGACCGAAGCGGTCTCGGTGAGGCCGAAGCCGTTCCCTACGCGCGCGGAGGGGATCGCCTTCGTGATCCGGTGGACGAGGTCGGGCGCGATCGGCGCGCCGCCGTAGCTCAAGGCCCGCACGTTCGAGGTGTCGACGGACGCGAACTCGGGCTGCTGGATGGCGAGCCAGTAGATCGCCGGCACGGTCGTCAGGACCGAGATGCGCTCGTCCTCGATCGCCCGGAGGAACTGCTTGACCTCGAACGCCGGCATGATCACGGAGGTGCCACGCAGGGCCGTCAGGACGAGCAGCTGGCTGTTGCAGCCGGTCACGTGGAAGAGCGGCACGGAGATCAGCGTGCGCAGCCCGGGCTCCCGGCCGAGGCTCAGACAGCGCACACAGGTCTCGATGTTGGACAGGAAGTTCTCATGGGTCGTCATGGCCCCCTTCGGCGACCCGGTCGTCCCGCTCGTGTAGAAGATCGCCGCGAGGTCCTGGT
>JAYSXW010000044.1:0-6167 GCA_043716935.1 Pseudonocardia sp. | reverse complement strand
GCGCGAGCACCGGCAGCGCAGGGTGCGCGTCCTCGGGCCGCGAACCGTTCAGAACCGCCTGCAGCACTGCGTCACCCCCTTCCCGGGAAGACTAGCCGGGGCACCGGCGGCCCTGCCGCCCCACGAAGATCCACCACGTGCCAGCGGCCATGGTAATGGCGGCGGGGACGACACGGACGGTCGTCGTCGTCGGAGTCATTCCTTCGTGGAGGCCACCTCCCGGGCGGCGTCGGGCCCGCGGTCCAGCAACAGCCGGAAGCCGGCCTCGTCGAGGACGGGCACCCCGATCTTCAGCGCCTTGTCGAACTTGGATCCCGGCGCCTCGCCCGCGATGACGAAGGCCGTGTTCTTCGACACCGAACCCGCCGCCCGGCCACCCCGGGCGGTGATGGCCTCCTTCGCCTCGTCGCGCGAGAAGCCGTCCATCGAGCCGGTGACGACGATCGACAACCCGTCGAGGGTGCGTGGCACGGACGCGTCCACGTCGTCGACCATCCGCACCCCGGCGGCTCGCCACTTCTCGACGACCTCGCGATGCCAGTCGACGGTGAACCAGTCGCGCACCGCGGCCGCGATCGTGGGGCCGACGCCCTCCACACCCGCGATCGGGGCCAACGCCGACGCGAGGGCCTTGTTCTGCGCCCGAACGACCGCGCGGGCGGCCTTCTCCGCGGCCAGGGCGTGCTCCTCAGCGGTCGCCGCGGATGCTGGCGGCCCGTCCGGCCCTGCGGCAGCGTCCGGCGCCGGGGGCTCGTCGCCGCTCGTCGCCGACTCGATGACCATGTCGGCGGCCGACCCGTCGGCGGCGGCGTCGGTCGCTGCGGCGTCGGTCGCTGCGGCATCGACCGGGTCGTCGGCGGAGCCGTCGGAGGTGATCGCGACACCGGCGGCGGCGGTGTCGCGGGCGGCGGCCGCCGCGGCCACCTCGATCGCCTTCATCGAGCCGAACTCGCGGGCCAGGGCCTGAGCCGCGGTGGGCCCGACGTGCCTTATCGACAGGCCCACCAGGACCCGCCACAGGGGCTGGGCCTTGGCGGCCTGCAGGTTGTCGAGCAGCTTGGCGCCGTTGGCCGAGAGCGCGCCGTCCTTCTTGCGGAAGAGCTCCACCCGCAACAGATCGGCCTCGTCCAGCGCGAAGACGTCGCCCTCGTCCTGCACCACGCCCGCGCCGAGCAGCGCGACGGCGGCCTCGTAACCCAGGCCCTCGATGTCGAACGCGCCCCGGCCGGCGACGTGGAACAGGCGCTCGCGCAGCTGGGCGGGGCACGAGCGGGAGTTGGGGCAGCGCTGGTCGATGTCACCGGCCTTCTGCCGAACGAGCGCGGTTCCGCACTCGGGGCAATGGGTCGGCATCACGAAGGCGCGCTCGGTGCCGTCGCGCAGGTCGACGACCGGGCCGAGCACCTCGGGGATGACGTCGCCCGCCTTGCGGATGACGACGTGATCGCCGATCAGAACTCCCTTGCGCCGCACCTCGTCGGCGTTGTGGAGCGTCGCGAGCGACACGGTGGACTGGGCCACCACCACCGGCTCCATGAACGCGAACGGCGTGACCCGCCCGGTGCGGCCGACGTTGACGCGGATGTCCAGGAGCCGGGTCGTGACCTCCTCCGGTGGGTACTTGAACGCGATCGCCCACCGCGGGGCGCGCGAGGTGGAGCCCAGCCGGCGCTGCAGCGCCACCTCGTCAACCTTGATCACGACGCCGTCGATCTCGTGCTCGATGTCGTGGCGGTGCTCGCCCCAGTAGCGGATGTGCTCGAGCACCTCGGCGACACCGGTGAGGATCACGGTGCGCTCCGAGACCGGTAGCCCCCAGGCGCGCAGCGCGTCGTAGCCCTGCGACTGGCGCTCCAGTGCGAGCCCCACGCGCCGGCCGAACCCGTGGCAGATCAGCCGCAGGTGCCGCGATGCCGTGACGCGCGGGTCCTTCTGCCGCAGCGAACCGGCCGCGGTGTTGCGCGGGTTGGCGTACACCGGCTTGCCGGCCTCCACCATCTGCGCGTTGAGCGCCTGGAAGTCCGCCAGTCGGAAGTAGACCTCGCCCCGCACCTCGACCATTGCGGGCACCGGGAACTCGGCCGTGCCGGTGAGCTGCTGGGGCACCTCGTCGAGCGTCCGCATGTTGAGCGTGACGTCCTCGCCGGTACGCCCGTCGCCGCGGGTCAGCGCGCGGGTGAGGCGGCCGTGCTCGTAGAGCAGGTTGACGGCCAACCCGTCGATCTTGAGCTCGCACAGGTAGTGGACCTGCTCCGCGCCGACGTCACGCGCCACCCGCTCCGCCCAGCTACGCAGCTCGTCGTCGGAGAAGGCATTGTCGAGGCTGAGCATCCGCTCCAGATGATCGTGCGCAACGAAATCGGTGGAGAAGCGGCTGCCCACCTGCTGCGTGGGGGACTCCGGCGTCACCAGCTCCGGATGGGCGTCCTCAAGAGCCAGCAGCTCCCGCCACAGCTCGTCGAACTGCCCGTCGGACAGGACAGGGGCATCGAGCACGTAGTAGCGGAACCGGTGGCCCGCGACCTCCTCGGCCAGCCGGGCGTGCCGTTCACGGGCATTGTGGTGACTCACGCGACGAGGTTACCGAGGCCCACCGACAGTTCCGGATCGATCACCCGATCCTGCCGGTGCCCGCCGCGACCGTCTCCCCCCGGCGGCGAGGTGTCCCCTCGGGCACGCGGGCAGTGTCGGCGTCCGACGGATGTCCGGCGTCCGGACAGTGGATCCGGCCCGCGGGGGCCGTCAGTGGTCCCCGGGCGGGTCGGTGAATGCGGTGCCCAGTTCGCGGCAGAGCTCCAGGGCTCGGCGCGCCCAGCGGGGGTCGACACCGGCCAGGCCGCAGGTCGGGGTGGGGACGGCGAGCTGCGCGAGGCGGACGCGGTCGAAGCCGAGACGGTCGGCCAGGTCGAACGCCGGGCCCGCGAGCTCGCGGCTGGTGACCGGCCGGCCGGCCGGGGCCCGGGTCGGCACGAGTCCCAGCAGCAGCGGAGTGCCGGTGTCCCAGACCTCGCCGAGCGCGTCGAGCGACGCCGGCCGGGCGGTCGGGCCGGCGACGGCGGGCTGGGTGGCGTCGATCCCGACGCCGGCCGCGCCGACCGAAGCGAGCAGCCGCACCGGCGGATCGGCCGCGCAGCTGTGCAGCACGACGGGCACGCCGACGGCGTCGATCAGCTCGCGCAGTACGTCGCGCGCGGCGTTCGCCGACACCGCGCGCACCGTCCCGTACCCCGACGGCGTCGGCACCCGGCCCTCCAGCACAGCGGCCAGCGACGGCTCGTCGAGCTGCAGCAGCACCGCCGCCCCGGTGCGGGCCGCGAGTTCGGCGACGTGTGTGCGCAGGCCCTCGGTCAGGCTCGCGGCGAACTCCCGGACCGCGCCGCGGTCGGTCAGCGCCGCGTGGCCGGTGCGCAGCTCGACCGAGGCCGCAAGTGTCCACGGGCCCGCGGCCTGCGTCTTCACCCAGCCCGGTGACACGGGGTCGCAGGCCTCGTCGAACGCGTCGATGTCGCCGCGCAGCAGATCGACGGCCCGCCGGTGGTCACGCCCGACCGCCGACGCCACCCGGTAGCCCGACGGTCGAACCTCCACCGCGAGGTCGACGAACAGGGCGGCGGTGCGCCCGATGATGTCGGCGCCCACCCCGCGGGCCGGCAGCTCGGGCAGGTGCGGCAGCAGCGGCAGCTCACCGACGATCGTGGCCGCGGCCTCCCGGGCGTCCTCGCCGGGCATCGACCCGACGCCGGTGGCGGCGCCGTCGGCCCAGCGGGGCCGCGGCGCGGCGGGATCGGGATCGGACGTCGGCATCACGGGCGGGGCCGGAGCACCAGGAGCGGCCCCGGACAGTCCGGCGGCGGCGAGGGCGGCGGCCAGGGCGTCATCGGTGCTCACGACCGGTGTCTACCAGCGCGCACGGTTGGCCGGTGCCGGGGGTCAGCGTGTTGCGTTGATCGTGGCGCTGCCCAGCACGACGTCGCCTGCGGGGTCGGGGCGGTAGAGGGCCACGGCCTGACCCGGGGCCACCCCACGCAGCGGGGCCGCCAGCTCCACCCTCACGCCCTCGGGCGACGGCTCGGCGACCGCGTCGACCACCCCTCCGTGCGCGCGGACCTGTGCCACACAGGGGAAACGCTCGCCGGGAGTGCGGCCCGAGCTCCACACCGGCCGCGCCGCTGTCAGCGTCCGCACGTCGAGTGCCGCGGCGGGACCGACCCGCACCGTCCCCGAGACGGGCTCGATCCCCAGCACGTAGCGGGGCCGGCCATCGGAGGCCGGGGCGTCGACGCCGATGCCCTTGCGCTGCCCGACGGTGAAGCCGTGGACGCCGTCGTGGCGTCCCAGTTCCACGCCGGTGGCGTCGTCCACGATCGCGCCGGGCCGCGGCCCGATCCGGGAGGTGAGGAACGCACGGGTGTCGCCGGAGGGAATGAAGCAGATGTCGTGGCTGTCGGGCTTCTCGGCCACCCGCAGCCCCCGCCGCGCGGCCTCGGCTCGTACTGCGGGCTTGCGCGTGTCACCGAGCGGGAACATGGCGTGGGCGAGCTGGTGCGCGGTGAGCACGGCCAGTACGTAGGACTGGTCCTTGTCCGCGTCGGCGGCGCGGCGCAGGGTGGGCGGGGCGGGGGCACCGTCCAGGCGCGCGTAGTGGCCGGTGCACACGGAGTCGAAACCCAGTGCGAGGGCCCGGTCCAGCAACGCCGAAAACTTGATCTTCTCGTTGCAGCGCAGGCACGGGTTGGGCGTCTGACCGGCGGCGTAGGCCTCCACGAAGTCGTCCACGACATCGACGGCGAACCGGGCGGCGAAGTCCCAGACGTAGAACGGGATGTCGAGCACGTCGGCCGCCCGCCGGGCGTCGCCGGCGTCCTCCCTCGAGCAGCAGCCGCGCGACCCGCCGCGCAGCGCCGCCGGCGTCTCCGACAGCGCCAGGTGCACGCCGACGACCTCGTGCCCGGCCTCGACCGCGCGAGCGGCGGCAACGGCCGAGTCGACACCACCGCTCATCGCGGCGAGAACCCTCATCGTCGAGCGGGGACGGCGGCCTGACCGGCGCGGCGGGCGCGATCGACCACCTGGCCGATCACAGCGGCGACGGCGTCGATGTCGGCGGGGGTGGAGGTGTGGCCCAGGGAGAACCGCAACGACCCGCGCGCGACGGCCTCGTCGGCGCCCATCGCGAGCAGCACGTGGCTGGGCTGCGATACACCGGCGGTACACGCGGAGCCGGTGGAGCACTCGATGCCGTGCGCGTCGAGCAGCATGAGCAGGCTGTCGCCCTCGCAGCCGGGGAACGACAGGTGGGCGTTGCCGGGCAGCCGCGACGGACCGCCGTCGATCACGCCGGTGCCCGGGTCGCCGTTGACCCGGCCGTCGGGGACCGAGGCGAGGATCTTGCCGACGAGGTCGTCGCGCAGCCCGGCCAGCATCGCGGCCCGGCGCGGCGCGTCCGCGACCGACAGCTCCACGGCCGTCGCCAGCCCGACGACGGCGGGCGTGTCGAGGGTGCCGGAGCGGACGTCGCGCTCCTGACCGCCGCCGTGCAGCAGCGGCGTGAGCGCCACCGTCCGACCCAGCAGCAGCACCCCGGCCCCGTAGGGTCCGCCGAGCTTGTGCCCGGTGAGGGTCAGGGCGTCGACGCCGGACGCGATGAAGTCGACGGGCAGGATCCCGACGGCCTGCACGGCGTCGGTGTGCAGCGGCACCCCGAACTCGTGGGCGATCGCGGCCAGCTCCCGCACGGGGTTGACGGTGCCGACCTCGTTGTTCGCCCACATCACCGACACGAGGGCGACGTCGTGCGGCGAGCGTGCGAGCGCCGCCCGCAGCGTGGCGGGGAGCACGCGGCCGTGCCGGTCGACGTCGATGAGCTCCAGCTCGGCGTCCTCGTGCGCGACGAGCCACTCCGCCGAGTCGAGGATCGCGTGGTGCTCGATGGCCGAGACGAGTACCCGGCGGCGGCGCGGATCGGCCACTCGGCGGGCCCAGTAGAGGCCCTTGACCGCGAGGTTGTCGCTCTCGGTGCCGCCGGTGGTGAGGACGACCTCCGACGGGCGGGCGCCGACGGCCGCGGCGATCCGCTCCCGTGACTCCTCGACGGCGCGGCGCGACCGCCGGCCCGCCGAGTGCAGCGACGAGGCGTTGCCCGTGCGGCCCAGCGCGGCGGCCATCGC
>JAYSXW010000430.1:0-1067 GCA_043716935.1 Pseudonocardia sp. | reverse complement strand
GGGCGATCCTGCCGCCCTGGTGCCGCAGGACCCCGAAGATCACCGAGGTGTTGCCGTTGCCCTACCGGCACGGCCTGTCGACCGGGGACTTCGTGCCCGCGCTCGGGCAGTTCCTGGGTAGCTCGGCCGGGCTCTCGGCGCCGGTGATCACGAAGCTGACCGAGACCTGGCGCGCCGAGCAACGCATCTTCGCCGCCCGCGACCTGTCCGGGGCCGACTACGTGTAGCTGTGGGTCGGCGGGATCCACGTCAACATCCGTCTCGAAGAGCACAAGCTGTGCCTGCTCGGGCTCCTCGGGGTCCGCGCTGATGGCCGTCGGGAACTCGTCGCCCTGACCGACGGCCACCGCGAGTCGACCGAGTCCTGGGCGGACCTGCTAGGCGACTGTGCTCGCCGGGGCATGTCGGCGCCGGTGCTCGCGGTCGGGGACGGCGCGCTCGGGTTCTGGGGTGCGCTACATGAGGTGTTCCCCCAGACCCGGGAGCAGCGCTGCTGGTTCCACAAGGTCGCCGACGTCCTCGGTGCGCTACCGAAGTCCGCGCACCCCGAGGCGAGGAAGGCCCTCGCCGAGATCTGGAACGTCGAGGACAAGCCGCACGCCCTCGACGCCGTGCAGGCGTTCGAGGCCGTCTACGGGGCGAAGTTCCCCCAGGCCGTCACCAAGATCACCGGCGATGTCGAGGTGCTGCTCGCGGTCTACGACTTCCCCGCCGAGCACTGGATCCACCTGCGCACCACGAACCCGATCGAGTCCACGTTCGCCACCGCCCGGCACCGCACGAAGATCACCCGTGATCCCGGTTCGCGGGCGGCGGGGCTGGCGACGGCGTTCAAGCTCATCGAGACCGCCCAGGACCGCCGGCGCGCGGTCAACGGCCCGCGCCTGGTCGCGCTCGTTCGCGTCGGCGCCACGTTCGTCAATGGGAAGCTCGTGGAACGACCCGACGACGAGCAATGCTTGAAACCTGTGGATGAGCAAGATCAAAAGGAGGGTCGTGCCCTCCCGATCATCCTGAACAGGTCCTCAAGCAAGGCCCGGCGTTCCCGCGCCGGGTCGGGAAGGTAC
>JAYSXW010000429.1:0-1067 GCA_043716935.1 Pseudonocardia sp. | reverse complement strand
GGACGTCGAGCTCCTCGAGCTCGTAACCCGCCTCGGTGACGATCGGTTCCAGCACGCCGTGCAGCGCGCCGGGCGGCGGCCCGGCTTCGCGCGCGGGGCTCGGGGAGGACATCGCGGGACTCCTGTACGTCCGATGGTGGCACCGCGCGGACGACGTCGACGGAGCGACGGGCGCGGTCGGGTTCGCCAGGGTATCGCGCCGGGGACGCGGTGCGGACTGGCAGGATGAGCGGCACTGCGGCGCGCGCAGCGCGGGTCGGACCGAGGTCGGCTCGACAGGGTCAGGGGGTCGGGTGGACCGGACGCAGGGAGTGGGCCCCGCGGTGTTGCCCCGCCGCGCGCTGCTGACCGGGTTGCTGCTCGCCCCGCCGATGCTGGCCGGCTGTTCGCTGGGCGGCTTCGGATTCGGCCTCGATGCCGACGAGGCCGAGCCGCCGGACCCGCTCATCGCGCTCGCGGCGGCCGCCCGCTCCGATGCGGAACTGATCGCCGCGGCCCTGGCTGCCAACCGCGGGTTGACCGGACGGCTGCAGCCGCTGCTCGACGCCCGCACCGCCCACGCCGAGGCCCTCGACGCCGAGGTGACCCGCCTCGACCCGAGCCGGGCCACAGCACGGAGTGACGTGCCCAGCCCGGTGCCGACCGCCGCTCCCACGGCGCCACCGCCCGATCTTGCCACCGTCCGGCACGCCGTTCTCGGCTCGGCGCTCTCGGCCGCCACCACCGTCATCGACCTGCCGGACGGACGTATCGGGCTCGTCGCCGCCGTTGCGGCCTGCTGCAGCGCCTACACGGAGGTCCTGCGATGACGTCCCGCCACCCCCCTCGGCAGTGCCGACCGAGTGCCGGCGAGGGGGTTCGATGACCTCCCCTTCGCCGTCCGGGGACGTCTCCACGCTCGGCAAGACCTCGGCGGACGCGCTGCAGGCCGCCCTCGCCGTCGAGCACGCGGCGCTGTGGTGCTACTCGCTCGCCGTCGCGTTCCTCACCGACGCCCAGCGCGACCAGGCCCGCGCCGACGCCGCGGCGCACCGCGTCCTGCGCGGGGCGGTGGAGCGGATGCTCAC
>JAYSXW010000428.1:0-3264 GCA_043716935.1 Pseudonocardia sp. | reverse complement strand
GCGGCGCGAAACGCTGCATGCCGGCGCCCGCACCACCGCGGCCGTCCTCGACGCGGTACGTGCCTGCGCTGTGCCAGGCCATCCGGACGAAGAAGCCGCCGTAGTGGCCGAAGTCGGCGGGCCACCAGTCCTGCGAGGACGTCATCAGCGTGTCGACGTCCGTCGTGAGCGCGTCGAGGTCGAGGGTCGCGAACGCGGCCGAGTAGTCGAAGTCGGCGCCCATGGGGTCGGACGCGGCCTGGTGCTTGCGCAGGATCTTCAGATTGAGCTGGTTCGGCCACCAGTCGGTGTTGCTGGCGCTCTCGGTGGGGTGGCCCATGCGGCCCGAGTGCACCGGGCAACCGCCGGCCCCCTCGGTGTTCATGTCGGCCTCGACGGTCTCGTGATCAGCGGCGAGTTGATCGTCAGTCACGGGGATCCTTCCGTATCAGTGGATGGCGGTAGCGGTGCAGCAGTCCGAGCAGAGACCCCAGTAGACGACCTCGGCCTCGTCGATCGTGAAACCGTGGTCGTCGGACGCGGTCAGGCAGGGGGTGTCGCCGACGGCGCAGTCGACGTCGGCGATGGCCCCACACGACCGGCACACGACGTGGTGGTGGTTGTCCGCGACCCGCGACTCGTAGCGCGCCACGGAGCCGGTCGGCTGGATGCGCCTCAGCAGGCCCGTGGTGGTCAGCGCCCGCAGCACGTCGTAGACGGCCTGGTGGGACACCTCGCCGAGATCCGCACGGACGAAGCTGATGATCGAGTCGGTGTCGGCGTGCGGGTGGCCGTGCACCGCGGACAGCACAGCCACCCGAGGACGGGTCACGCGCAGCGCGGCCTCGCGCAGCAAGCGCTCGAAGTCCGCTGTGGTGGGCACAGCCCGAGTGTCGACCATTTTCTGGAATCAGTCAAGAAATCGTCGGATCAGACACGCACCACAGGCTGCCGCACGGTCGTTCGCAGCTTCGCCTGATCGACCCTGCGCGGATCGCTGAGGTAGATCTCGTGGTGCCGACCGACCATCCTGAGCCCCCGGGAGGGGACGAACTCGTCGTGCATGTGCCGCAGCAGCTCGGCCTCGTCGTCGTAGGAGCCGACGTGGAGGGCCGGCACGCTGAGCCCCTCCGACAGGGTCTCCATCCGCAGGTCGTCGAGTCGCGCACGACGGTCCTTCGCCGCCACCTGCCCGAGCGCCGCGGCGAACATCCCGGCCGTGGTCCAGTCCGGCACCATGATCATCGACGTCCAGTCCCACCGCCGCTTGTCCCGAGCAGCGGTGAAGACCGCCATGTCCTCGGCCCACCACAGGGCCTCCAGGGCATGACCGGGTAGTCACGCTGGGGATCTCTCCGGCTCGCGAACTTGAGCGCGTAGGCCACCGGACAGAGGGCCGAGACCGCTTCCGCGTAGACGGGCGTGTTCGGATCGCCGTGGCCGTCGATCATGAGGTACCGGAGGTCCGGCACCTGCACGACCTGGAGTGTGTTGCGCTTCGCCGTGTAGCAGCCGAGTTCCCGCTTGAAGTCGACCCTGTCCGGCATGCGCGCTCCTGGATCGGTCCGGGTCGACGTCCTGCGCGTCCGACGCGGAGGTGGCCTCTGACCAGATTCCTACAGGTCAGAGGCCACTTTCGCGGGGTGTGGCAGGTAGAGGATTCGAACCTCTGTAGCTTGCGCGACGGATTTACAGTCCGTTCCCATTGGCCGCTCGGGCAACCTGCCGGGTGCGCCGGAGCGCATGATCGAGGATACGACAGGCATGATCAGGCCTGCGCAGGGGCCCGATCGACGAGGAGGACCGTATGGCAGACCCGTCGTTCGACGTGGTGAGCAAGGTCGACCGCCAGGAGGTCGACAACGCCCTCAACCAGGCCGCGAAGGAGCTCTCGCAGCGGTTCGATTTCCGCGGCACCGGCACGACCATCGCCTGGGCCGGCGAGGAGGCGCTGACGATCGAGTCGGGAACGGAGGAGCGGGCCCGGGCGGCCGTCGAGGTCTTCCGGGAGAAGCTGATCAAGCGCAGTATCTCGATGAAGGCGTTCGAGGCGGACGAGCCCGCAATCTCCGGCAAGACCTACAAGATCAACGGCAAGATCCTGCAGGGCATCGAGGCCGAGAAGGCCAAGGAGATCAGCAAAACCATCCGCGACGAGAAGTTCAAGGGCGTCCAGGCCCAGATCCAGGGCGACCAGCTGCGGGTCACGGGTAAGAAGAAAGACGACCTGCAGGCCGTCATCGCGCTGCTCAAGGGCAAGGACTTCGGGATCGCCCTGCAGTTCACCAACTACCGGTAGCCCACACACCGCCGGGCGCTCGCACCCAGGGCCGGCGGTGTGTGCCGACCACCTCCGGTGTGTACCGGCCGGGACCGGACGTGTTCCGGTAACCAATTGTGGCGGCGGGGCGGGGCGGGCACGATCGAGGACCGTGACCCTCCCGACCCTCGACGTCGACGGCTACACGCTGCTCGGCGGCCTTCTCGACCCCGCGGCGCTGGCCGGTGTCCGGGTCGCGGTGCAGGAGGCACTCGGCCGGACCGGGCAGCACAGCCCGAGCGGCACCCTGCACGCCGACGACCTGCGCGGACCCGCCGTCGATGATCTGTGGCACACCCTCGCCCCGGCGGTGGAGGAATTGTCGGGGCCCGACCCGCAGCGCGGTGCCATGGGCCTGCGCGCGCCGTACCCGGGGTTCGGGGCCCAGGCGCTGCACGCCGATTTCGCCGGCCTGCCCCCTCTCGACGGGCCACGGGTGGCCGTCGCGATCGTCGCCCTGGTGGACGTTCCCGAGCCCGGCGGCGCGACCCAGGTCGTGCCGGGCACCCATCGCTGGCAGCGCCTCGCGCCCCGCGACTCGATCGACCGCGCCCATCCCGACCAGCGGCTCCTGGCCCTGGCCGCAGGCTCGGCGGTGCGGGCGGCCAGCCGGTCGGGGTCGGCGAGGATGTCGAGGCGGTGGATGCGGCCGTCGACGATCGTGAACGACATGATCGACGTGACGCACCGCGCCGACGCGGACATCAGCCCGACCGTCCCGTTCACCAGCACGGCCCGGGCGGTGGGGGCTCCCCGGCGGAACATCATGGCGTTGCCGGCAATCTGCGCCGCGCCACGCACGAGCTTGGACAGGCCGGAGGCCCCAACCCCGCCGTCGACGCGCAGTACGGCGTCGGGATCGAGCAGCGCGACGAGCGCGTCGAAGTCGCCGCGACCCGATGCCGCGAGCCAGGCGTCCACCACCTGCCGCTGCTTCGCCAGGTCGCGCTCGGGCGCCAGGGCCT
>JAYSXW010000427.1:0-3264 GCA_043716935.1 Pseudonocardia sp. | reverse complement strand
CCGCTCCCGCTCCGAGGCGGGACGCTCACGCAGCCGGTCGAAACAGTCGGCCAGGCTGCGCAGGAAGCTCGACGTGCCGTCGCCGTGGACGCCGACGTTCGCCCGTTCCACCTCGTCGAGCACGGCCCGGGTGGCGGCGCGGTCCAGGGGCGGGTGGGCGAACCAGTCGAGGTCGGCGTCGATCACCCGCTCGAACAGGACGTTGTTCTCCCACAGGGTGTCGTCGACGTCGAACACGAGGATGGGCATGCCGTCAGCCTACGAACCGGGGCACGCCGATTCCGGCTCACCGGGCCGCCGCAGGTCAGCGTGCTGGCGGATCCAGGCATGCATCGCGATGCCGGCCGCCACGCCGGCGTTGATCGACCGGGTCGAGCCGAACTGCGCGATCGACACGGTCTGCGCGGCCGCGGCGACGGCCTCGCCGCTCACGCCCGGGCCCTCCTGCCCGAACAGCAGGACGCACGCCCGCGGCAGGTCGACCATCTCCAGCGGCTGCGCGTCGGGAGTGTTGTCCACCGCGACCACGACGAGCGCGTTCCGGTTCGCGTACGCGGCGAGGCCGGCGACGTCGTCGTGGTGGTGCACCTGCAGGTAGCGGTCGGTCACCATGGCGCCCCGCCGGTTCCATCGCCGCCGCCCGACGATGTGCACCCCCGCCGCGGCGAAGGCGTTGGCGGTGCGCACCACCGTGCCGATGTTGTGGTCATGGCCGAAGTTCTCGATCGCCACGTGGAACGGGTGCGCACGGGCGGCGAGGTCGGCGGCCACCGCCTCCCTCCGCCAGTAGCGGTAGGCGTCCACGACATTGCGGGCGTCGCCGTGGGCGAGCAGCTCGGGGTCGTACCGCTCGTCGAGCGGCCAGGTGGTCGGGCCGCCAGGCCACGGGCCCACGCCCACCTGGCCCGGCACGGCCCACTCACTGGGCCCCGTGCCGCCGTCGGGCACCACACCGTCGTCGTCCATGACGACATCGTCCCCGCACCCGGCGACGACGACCCACACGCCGTGAGCCCGCACGACAAGCCCCGAGACGCGCTGCGCGTCCTCAGCCGGCCAGGTTCCGCGCCTACAGCGGCGGGTGGGGTGTCGCCGCGGCCACCTCCGATGCCGGCGGAACCGCGTCCGGTCCGAGAACCGGCGCCTGAGCGCGCGCTCGGTGCCGCCGAACAGCCGCTGCGACCAGAAATGGTGATAACGGGCCGACCGCTCGGACACGAAGAAATGCACCTGCCGCAGTAGTTCGGCGCCCGCGAGCCACAACAGCCACTGGGAATCCTGGGCCTGGATGCGGGCCTCATCGACGAAGGGCAGCAGCGGATTGTCGGCCATCGACGCCCACACGACGATCAGCCAGGCGATCGCGAACAACAGGAACAACCGGCTACGGTCCCACAGCGACATGCGCTTGCGGGTCGGCGACGGCGGAGCGTGCGATGGCTCGTCGGGCGGGGTGAGGCTCTCGGGAGCGGGATGGACGTCGGCCGGCGCGGTCATGATTGCTCCCGAACGGTGAAGGAGGAGACGACGTTCTGAATTTCCCGGCTCCGCTGCTCGTAACAGTCGGTGGAGCACCGGAGGTAGAACATGTAGAGCTTGCTGGAGTCGTCGTTGACGTAGGCGATCTGGTCGAACACCTGAACCGGTCCGCCCGCGATGCGGTAGCGGTAGATGACGTGGACACCACGCAGCCCATCACCGGGGGTGAGGATCTCGTCGTTCACGAGGGCGAACGCGCTGAACGGCGAGGCCGGGTTGGCCTCGGCCTCCTCCCGGGCGGACGGCGAGACCGGCCGGAACAGGTCGCGGAGCAGGTCGAGCGACACCTGGCCCCGCGCCGAGCTCGGCACGTCCCGGACACCGATGAACACCGCCGGCGCCACCGACTGCTGCCCCAGCACGTGCTCCGCCGACGGCGCGGCGTCGGCGTCGGCGGCGAAGCCCTGCAGCCAGAACCCGCGTTCGTCGGCCGAGGTCGACGAGTCGATGCCGATGGCGCCACTCAGGGCGTCCTCGTCGATCTACCGCCAGGAACCCGGGACCTTGAGGTGGGTGTGCTCGGCCGAGTTGGTGACGTAGGTGTATTCGAGGGCGCTGCACCCGGACAGCAGGCCCGCCGCGAGCAGGGCGCCGAGCACCCGACCCCGCGTGCGGCCCGGCCGGGTCGACCGACGCCGTCCCACCTGATCCGCCATGCGACCTCCTCCGTCGCCCGCCGGCCCATGCGCCGACCCCCGGTCCGCCGGTCACGCTCCGCCGACCGTGACCTGACCGTGACACAAAAGTATGCGCTACCGGAGGCCGTGACGGACGGGCCGAATCGGTTGCGAGCAGGTTCCACATCACGCCCTCGAGCGGCAGGCGGGAAGCCCGGACAGGTCAACGGTGCGCCCCCGGTCGACCACGGTCGGTGAACGGCAAATTCGCAGGTCACTGAGCGCCGAACGATCACTTCCTGAACGTGTTACGGCGCATACGAGGCAATACGTACGGCAAACGGTCTAATCTTCGGCCGTTCGTCGCTCCAGGGATCACTCCTGACTGATGGTGCTCTCAGGTTGGCAACCCCGGCGGGGGTCGGCCTTCTACCGTCCGCCCCATGGAACAGCGGCTGCTGCGCTCGGCGTGGCTGGGTGTCTTCGCGAGTATCGTCGCCGTGCCTGCCCTGCTGTGGTTCGCCACGGCACCCCGCGCACCGATGTGGCAGAGCCTCTCGGTGCTCACCGGCCTGCTGGCGTTGTCGGCGATGGTGTGTGCCGCCATCCTGCCCTCGCGCATCCGCTCGCTCAACCGGGCCCTGGGGATCGAGTCCGTTGTCGAGGCCCACAGGTTGACCGGCGTCGTCGCCGCCGGTCTGGTGCTCGCACACCTGGCCTGCGTCGTGGCCGAGAACCCCGCCAACGTCGCACTCCTCGACGTCCGGGTCGCCCCCGACCGGGCCCGGGCCGCCGTCGGCGCCACCGTCGCGCTCGTCGCGCTCGTCGTCCTGGCGGTGCTGCGTCGGCGCGTACAGCTGTCCTACGAGCTCTGGCGCGTCAGCCATCTGGGCCTCGCGATCGCGGTGCTGGTCGGCACCGCACTGCACATCGTGCTGCTCAATCAGCTCGTCCGCGACCCCGCGGTGGGCGCGCTGCTGGCCCTGCTCGCCGCGGTGCTGGTGGTGGTGTTCGGCCATCGCTGGGCCTGGCGCTCACTCTATGACGCCGCGGGGGAGTTCGTCGTCCAGGAGGTGCGGCGGGAGAACGCCACCGTCAGCACACTGGT
>JAYSXW010000426.1:0-9826 GCA_043716935.1 Pseudonocardia sp. | reverse complement strand
GAGCTCGCGGGCCAGCTCGGCCTGGCCCTGCACAACGTCAACCTCGACCCGGTGCTGCAGGCCTCGCTCGACGCGCTGTCCCACCGCAACGCCGAGCTGCGGGCGTCCCGGGCCCGGATCGTCACCGCCGCCGACGACTCGCGGCGGGCCATCGAGCGCAACCCGCACGACGGTGCCCGCCAGCACCTCGTCGCGCTGGCGGTGAAGATCGGGCCGGTCCTTCTGCTGCCTGGAAGCCATCCGGAACGCCGGCAAGCACGCCGGCGCCGGAGCGGAGATCCTGGTGCACGTGGTTCACATCGACAGCACGCTCCGGTTCGGCGTCACCGACGACGGGGCCCCCTTCGACCCGGCCGCGGCTGGCAGCGGACACGGCTTCGTCAACATGCACGACCGGCTCGGCGCCGTCGGCGGCACTCTGGAGGTCATTCCCGGTCCCGGTGGCACCACCATCGCCGGCACCATCTCCGTCGGCACGATTCCCGTGGGCCCGAATGCGGTGGGCTCGAATGCGGTGGGCTCGAATGCGGTGGGTCCGTGAACGACGGATTCGACGCCGTCGTCGTCGGGTCCGGGCCGAACGGCCTGGTGGGCGCGGTGCGGCTGGCGGAGGCCGGGCGCCGGGTGCTGCTCGTCGAGGCCGCCGACCGGATCGGGGGCGGGATGCGCACCGAGGAGTTGACGCTGCCCGGCTTCCGTCACGACGTCTGCTCCACCGCGCTCCCCCTGGCCATGGCTTCACCCGCGTTCCGGACCCTCGACCCGACTCGCGACGGCGTGGAGTTCCTGCACCCGCCGATCCCGGCGGCGCACCCCCTCGACCACGCGCCGGCCGCGCTGGTGCACCGCGACATCGACGCCACGGCCGCGGGCTTCGGCCGCGACGCCACTGCGTGGCGAGCCACCGTCGGCGCGACGGCCCGCGCGGGCTTCCCGCTGGTGGACACCCTGCTCGCGCCGCTGGACCTGCCGCCCCACGCGCTGCTTGCCGCCCTCCGCTACGGCGTCATCGGCGCGCCGGCCGCCACCGTCACCGCGAAGCTGTTCCGGGACACGGCGGCGCGTGCGGCGTTCGGGGGGATGGCGGCGCACGCGATCCTCGACCTCGGCTCGCTCGTCACCGCCGGCTACGGACTCCTGATCGGCGCACTCGCGCACTCCGTCGGCTGGCCGGTGGTGCGCGGGGGCACCCAGTCGCTGGCCGACGGGCTCGCGGCGCGGCTGCGGCGGCTCGGCGGGGAAATCGTCACCAGCTGGCGGGTGGCGGATCTCGGCGAGCTGCCGCCGGCCCCGGTCACGTTGCTCGACCTCACCCCGCGCCAGCTCCTCGCCGTCGCCGGCCCGCGGCTGCCCGCGCGCTACCGACGTCGCCTGGAGCGCTTCCGCTACGGGGCCGGGGTGTTCAAGCTCGACTACGCCCTCGACGCCCCGGTGCCGTGGGCCGACCCGGCGGTCGGTCAAGCCGGCACCGTGCACCTGGGGGGCACGTTCGAGGAGGTCGCCGCGAGCGAGCGGACCGTGGCGCAGGGTCGGCACGCGAACCGGCCGTTCGTGCTGGGGGTGCAGGCCTGCGTCGCCGACCCGTCGCGGGCCCCGGCGGGCAAGCACACGTTCTGGGCGTACTGCCACGTCCCCCACGGCTCCGACGTCGACATGACCGACGCGATCGAACGCCAGATCGAGCGGTTCGCCCCCGGCTTCCGTGACCGCGTCCTGGCCCGCCACGCCATGGGCCCGGCCGCGCTGGAGGCCCACAACGCCAACGAGGTGGGCGGCGACATCAACGGCGGCGCCGGCGACTGGCGCCAGTTCGTCTCCCGCCCGGTGCTCTCCCCGTCACCGTGGCGAACGCCGATCCCCGGGGTCTACCTGTGCTCGTCGAGCACCCCGCCCGGCGGCGGCGTGCACGGCATGGGCGGCTGGCAGGCGGCCGGCCTGGCCCTGCGACCGGGTCGGGACGGGACCGGTCAGGACGGGACCGGTCAGGACGGAACGATGGCCCGCAGGGTGGCCGGGGCGAGGACCTGGTTGCGGAGGTGAGCGGCCGCGCGGCAGTCCGCCGCGTCGGCGGGCAGGTCGTCGGCGGCGTTGGTGCTCAGAAGCACGACCGTCGTGTCGGGGGCGGCGGCCGGCAACTGCCGGGTGGCCTCGATACCGGGGTGCTGGCACCCCGCCGACGGGAGGACGGCCGGCGGGTCCGGGCGTCGGCGCTCCTCGCGGCGTACCGTCGAACGCACCGATGAGTCGCACACCGTAGGGAGTATCCGATATGGGCCTGATCGTCGCCCTTCTCGTGATCTGGCTGGTCATCGTCGTGATCGGCTTCGTCGTGAAGTCGCTGCTGTGGCTCGCGGTCCTCGGCCTCGTGCTGTTCGTCGGTACCGCCGCCTACGGCGCGATCAAGCGACGCAGCTCCGGTCAGCTGCGCTGACCTCAGGTGGCCACCAGCTCGGGCAGGTCACCGCAGCCCGCGACGACGCCGATGTCGTCGTAGTGGCCCAGCACGGCCGTGATCCCCTCCCGGACAGTGGGGATTCCTCCGCGATCACGACGCGCAGCGGCACCGCGAGATCGTGTCCTGGGCTCAGAGCTGGTCGCGCAGCGTCTCGGCGGCGGCGCGCAGGGCGGCGGAGTCGGGGCCTGCGGCCAGCACCGAGCGGGACGCCGTCGGCAGGACGAGGCCGTCGACGTCGCAGAAGCGGGCCCGGACGTCGGCGGGTTCGGCCCCCTGCGCCCCCACCCCGGGGGCCAGCACCGGCCCGTGCAGCGCGGAGAGGTCGAGCCCGTGGTCGATCGTCGCGCCCACCACGACCCCGACGTCACCCACGGCGGCGGCGTCGGCGTTGCGGGCGGCCGCGTCGTCCACGATTCCCTGGGCCACGCTGACGCCGCCGACCGTGGCCAGCTGCACCCGGGCGCCATCGGGGTTGGACGTGCGGGCCAGCACGAACGCCCCCCGCTCGGCGTCTACGGCGGCGTCGAGGGCAGGGACGAGGGAGCCGAAGCCCAGATAGGGCGACAGCGTGACCGCGTCGGCGCCGAGCGGGGCACCGATTACCAGGTAGGCGTCGGCGTAGCCGTCCATGGTGGAGTCGATGTCGCCGCGCTTCACGTCGAGCAAAGTCAGGGTCGGCGAACCGGCGAACGCCGCGAGCAGCCCCTCCAGCACCGCGATCCCCCGCGATCCGTGCCGCTCGAAGAACGCCGACTGCGGCTTGACGACCGCCACCTGCCCCGCCAGCGCGGCGACGCAGACGTCGCAGAACCGCGCCAACCCGTCGGGATCGTCGGTGAGCCCCCATGCGGCCAGCAGGGATGGATGCGGGTCGACCCCCACACACAGCGCCCCCAGCTGTGCGACACCGCCGGACAAGCGCTCGCCGAACCTCACGGGCGTGACTTCCGCAGGGCGGCGTGGGCGTCCTGGAGCGAGCGGACGCCGATGCGGCCTGCCTTCATCGCCTCGATGCCCTGGACCGCCGCGGCCGCACCCTGGACCGTCGTCACGCAGGGGATGCCGCGGCTCACCGCGGCCGCGCGGATCTCGTAACCGTCGATGCGCGGGCCGGAGTTGCCGTAGGGGGTGTTGATGATCAGGTCGACGTCGCCGGCCAGAATGCGCTCGACGATCGTCGCGCCACCCTCGAAGTGCTTGCGCACGACGGTCACGGCCACCCCGTGGCGCCGCAGCACGTCGGCGGTGCCCTCGGTGGCGAGCACCTCGAAGCCCAGGTCGGCCAGGCGCAGTACCGGGAACACCATGGCGCGCTTGTCCCGGTCGGCCATCGAGACGAACACCCGTCCGGACGTCGGCAGCGACCCATAGGCCCCGGCCTGGCTCTTCGCGAACGCGGCGCCGAACGACGCGTCGAAGCCCATCACCTCGCCGGTGGACTTCATCTCCGGGCCCAACAACGACTCGACCCCCTTGCCCTCGCGGGTGCGGAACCGGTGGAACGGCAGCACCGCCTCCTTGACGGCGATCGGCGCGTCCGGAGGCAGCTCGCCCCCGTCACCGGTGGCCGGCAGGAGCCCCTCCTCGCGCAGCGTCGCGATGGTGGCGCCGAGCATGATCCGCGCCGCCGCCTTGGCCAGCGGCACGGCCGTCGCCTTGGACACGAACGGCACGGTCCGCGACGCGCGAGGGTTGGCCTCCAGGACGTAGAGCGTCCCGCCGTGCAGCGCGTACTGGACGTTCAGCAGTCCCCGCACCCCGACGCCGTGCGCGATCGCCTCGGTGGAGGTCCGGACCGCGGCCAGCACCGAGCGCCCGAGCGTGATCGGCGGCAGCGTGCACGACGAGTCACCCGAGTGGATGCCGGCCTCCTCGATGTGCTCCATGACCCCGCCGAGGTAGACCTCGTGGCCGTCGCAGAGGGCGTCGACGTCGATCTCGATGGCATCGTCGAGGAACCGGTCGACCAGCACCGGGCGCTCGTCGCTGATCGTCGTGGCGCGCGCGATGTAGCCGTGCAGGGTCTCGTCGTCGTAGACGATCTCCATGCCGCGCCCGCCGAGCACGTAGGACGGCCGGACCAGCACGGGGTAGCCGATGCGCGCGGCGATCTCCTGCGCCTGCGGGAAGGAGGTGGCCATGCCGAACGCGGGTGCCGGCAGCCCGGCCTTCGCCAGCACCTCCCCGAAGGCGCCGCGGTCCTCGGCCAGGTCGATCGCCGCCGCCGACGTGCCCACGACCGGCACCCCGGCCGCGGTCAGCCGCGCCGCGAGCCCGAGCGGCGTTTGGCCGCCGAGCGCCACGATCACCCCGACGACGGTGCCGCTGGTCTGCTCGGCGTGGACCACCTCCAGCACGTCCTCGAAGGTCAGCGGCTCGAAGTAGAGGCGGTCGGCGGTGTCGTAGTCGGTCGAGACGGTCTCGGGGTTGCAGTTGACCATGACGGTCTCGAACCCGGCCGCCCGCAACGCCATCACGGCGTGCACGCAGGAGTAGTCGAACTCGATGCCCTGCCCGATCCGGTTGGGCCCCGAGCCGAGGATCAGCACCTTGGGCCGGTCGGGCTGCGGCGCGATCTCCGACTCGGCGTCGGGATCGGTCTCGTAGGCGCTGTAGTGATAGGGCGTGCGCGCCGCGAACTCCGCGGCGCAGGTGTCCACGGTCTTGTAGACGGGCCGGATCCCGAGCCGGTGGCGCAGCAGCCGCACGCCGTCCTCGCCGGCGAACTCCGGGCGCAGCACCGCGAGCTGTCGGTCCGACAGGCCGGCGCGCTTGGCCCGGCGCAGCAGGACTGCGTCCAGCACGGCGGCGTCGAGGATCTCGGTGCGCAGCTCGGTGAGGCCGAGGATCTGATCGAGGAACCAGGGGTCGATGCCGGAGCGCTCCGCCACCTGCGCGACGGACGCACCGCCGCGCAGCGCCCGCTCGACGCCGTAGATCCGGCCGTCGGTGGGGGTGGTGATGTCGGGCTCACCCTCGGGATCGGGCACCGTCCAGAACGACGCGGCGGCGGTCTCCATCGAGCGCAGGGCCTTGCCCAGCGCCTCGGGGAACGAGCGCCCCATCGCCATCGCCTCGCCGACGCTCTTCATCGTCGTCGTCAGCTCGGGGTCGGCGCCGGGGAACTTCTCGAACGCGAACCGCGGGATCTTGACCACGACGTAGTCGAGCGTCGGCTCGAACGCGGCGGGCGTCTCACCGGTGATGTCGTTGCGGATCTCGTCGAGCGTGTAGCCCACGGCCAGCTTCGCGGCGATCTTCGCGATCGGGAACCCGGTCGCCTTGGATGCCAGCGCGCTCGACCGCGACACGCGCGGGTTCATCTCGATGACGACCAGGCGCCCGGTGTCGGGGTGTACCGCGAACTGGATGTTGCAGCCGCCGGTGTCCACCCCGACCGCGCGCAGCACCTTGATCGCGACGTCGCGCATGTGCTGGTACTCGCGGTCGGTGAGCGTCATGACCGGTGCGACGGTGATCGAGTCGCCGGTGTGCACGCCCATCGCGTCGATGTTCTCGATGGAACAGATGACGACGACGTTGTCGGCCCGGTCGCGCATCAGCTCCAGCTCGAACTCCTTCCAGCCCAACACCGACTCCTCGATGAGCACCTCGTGCACCGGGGACGCGTCGAGCCCGCCGCCGGCGAGCCGTTCGAGGTCGGCGGCGTCGTGGGCGATGCCGGAGCCCAGCCCGCCCATCGTGAACGAGGGCCGGATGACGACCGGCAGCCCGAGGTCGGAGACCGCGGCCCGGACCTCGTCCATGGACCGGCAGACGGAGCTGCGGGGCACGTCCCCGCCGACCGAACGGACGATCTCCTTGAACGCCAGCCGGTCCTCGCCGCGCCGGATGGCGTCGATGTCGGCGCCGATCAGCTCGACGCCGTAGCGCTCCAGCACCCCGTTCTCGTGCAGGGCGAGCGCGGTGTTGAGCGCGGTCTGGCCGCCGAGCGTCGCCAGGATCGCGTCCGGTCGCTCGGCTGCGATCACCTGCTCCACGAACTCCGGGGTGATCGGCTCGATGTAGGTGGCGTCGGCGAACTCGGGGTCGGTCATGATCGTCGCCGGGTTGGAGTTGACCAGCGACACCCGGATCCCCTCGGCCTGCAGCACCCGGCAGGCCTGGGTGCCGGAGTAGTCGAACTCGCAGGCCTGCCCGATGACGATCGGGCCCGACCCGATGACCATGACGTGGCGGAGGTCCTCGCGCCTGGGCATCTCAGGCCCCCTCGGTCGTCAGGCGGTGCCGGCCCGGCCCGTCGCCGGCGACCATCAGGTCGACGAACCGGTCGAACAGGTCCTCCGCGTCGTGCGGGCCCGCGGCGGCCTCCGGGTGGTACTGCACGCTGAACGCCGGGACGTCGAGCGCCGCCATTCCCTCGACGGTGCCGTCGTTGGGACAGCTGTGGGTGATCCGCGCACGGCCGTACGGAGTATCGAAGGACTCCCCCGCCTCACCCTCGACGGCGAATCCGTGGTTCTGCGAGGTGATCGCGACGCGGCCGGTGGCGTGCTCGGTCACCGGGATGTTGATGCCGCGGTGGCCGTAGCGCATCTTGAACGTGTCCCGACCGAGTGCGCGGCCCAGGATCTGGTTGCCGAAGCAGATGCCGAACAGCGGGATCCGCCGCTCCAGAACCTGTCGGGTCAGCGCGACGGGCCCGTCGGCGGTGGCGGGATCGCCGGGGCCGTTGGACAGGAAGAACCCGTCCGGCGCCAGCTCCTCGATCTGCTCGATCGTGGCGTCGGCGGGCAGCACGTGCGTCTCGACGCCACGCGCGGCCAGCAGGCGCGGGGTGCTCGACTTGATGCCGACGTCGAGCGCGACCATCCGGAGCCGGGGGGCGCCCACCGCCGCGACCACGTAGGGCTCCGCTGTGGTCACGGCGCCGTACAGATCCGCGCCCTCCATCGACGGGCTCTCCCGCACGCGGGTCACCAGCTCCGCGTCACCGGCCAGCGCGTCACCGGAGAACACCCCGGCCCGCATCGCGCCGCGCTCCCGCAGGTGGCGCACCAGCGCCCGGGTGTCGATGCCGGCGACACCGACGATCCCCTGCCCGGTCAGGGCATCCCCCAGGGAACGGCGAGAGCGCCAGCTCGACGCCGACCGGCTTGGGTCGCGCACGACATAGCCGGCGACCTGGATGTGCGCGGACTCGTCGTCCTCGTCGTTCCAGCCCGTGTTGCCGATCTGCGGTGCGGTCTGCACCACGATCTGCCGGTGGTAGGACGGGTCGGTCAGCGTCTCCTGGTAGCCGGTCATGCCGGTGGTGAACACGGCCTCGCCCAGCCCGGTCCCGTGGGCGCCCCAGGCGTCCCCACGGAAGATGCGGCCGTCCTCCAGGACGAGCAGCGCCGTCATGAGATCACCCCGTTCCGAGTTGTGACGCGACCGCGCAGCATCGTGGCCGTGACGGTCGCGGGGAGCCGCATGCCCTCGTAGGGCGTGTTCGACGCCCGGCTCGCCAGTGCCTCGCCCCGCACCGTCCAGGCGGCGTCGGGATCGACGAGCGTGAACGTGGCCGGTTCCCCCACCGCGATCGGACGCCCCTGGTCAGGCAGCGCCGCGATGGCCGCGGGCCGCTCCGACAGCACACGGGCCACACCACGCCAGTCGAGCAGCCCGGACTCGACGCACGCGAGCACCACCACCGACAGCGCCGTCTGCAGACCGAGCATCCCGGGTCGCGCCGCGGCCCACTCGGTGTCCTTGTACTGCGCCGCGTGCGGCGCGTGGTCGGTCGCCACCACGTCGATGACGCCCTCGGCGAGCGCCGCGCGCAGCGCTTCGGTGTCCGCCCCGGTACGCAACGGCGGGTTGACCTTGTTGACGGGGTCGTAGCCGGTGAGCCGGGCGTCGGTCAGCAGCAGGTGATGCGGGGTGACCTCGGCGCTGACCCGCACCCCGGCCGCCTTCGCCGCGCGCAGCACTGCAATCGTGGCAGCACTCGACACGTGGCAGACGTGGAGGGCGGCCCCCGCTTCCCGGGCCAGCGCGCAGTCCCGCGCGACGATCGTCTCCTCCGCCGTGGCGGGCCAGCCCGCGAGCCCCAACCGGGACGCCACCACACCCTCGTGGGCCTGGGCGCCCTCGGTCAGGCGATGGTCCTCCGCGTGCTGGGCGACGACGACGCCGAGCGCCGAGGCGTACTCCAGCGCCCGGCGCATGATCAACGGATCGTGGACGCAGCGGCCGTCGTCGGAGAACATCCGCACCCCGGCGCGGGCCATCGTGCCGATCTCCGCGAGTCGCGTGCCGGCGAGCCCGACCGTGACCGCACCGACCGGGTGCACGTCGACGAGCCCGACTTCCTCACCGCGGCGCCGGACGTGGTCGGTGACGATGTCGCTGTCGGCCACCGGGTCGGTGTTGGGCATCGCGAAGACGGCCGTGAAGCCACCGAGCGCGGCCGCGGCGGAGCCCGTCGCGATCGTCTCGGACTCCTCCCCGCCGGGTTCGCGCAGGTGGGTGTGCAGATCGACGAACCCCGGCAGCAGCACCTGGCCGGCGCCGTCGAGCACCTCGGCCCCTTCGGGCCGGTCGAGTGCGGCCCCGACGTCCACGACCACCCCGTCACGCACCAGCAGGTCCACGGCGTCCTCGCCGTAGGGCCGCGCCCCGACGATCACCAGATCGGTCACGGGGCACTCCTTGCAGCTTGTAGAAAAGCCACCTTCACGCAACCACGTTGCAGGAAAGTGGCTTTCCTGTAACGGGGAGCGGGCGTCACGACGGGGCTCCCGCGAGCAGGTGGTAGAGCACGGCCATCCGCACGTGGACGCCGTTGGCGACCTGGGCCAGCACCGCCGAGCGGGGACCGTCGGCCACGGCCGGGGCGATCTCCATGCCGCGGACCATCGGCCCGGGGTGCAGCACCACGGCATGGTCGGGCAGCAGCGCGGCGCGCTCCTGCGAGAGGCCGAAGGTGGCGGCGTACTCCCGCGCCGACGGGAAGAACGAGCCCTGCATGCGCTCGGCCTGCACCCGCAGCATCATCACCGCGTCCAGCGCCGCGAGCTCCGCGTCCAGCTCGGGGGAGACGCGGCACGGCCACTGCTCGACCCCGACGGGCAGCAGCGTCGGCGGTGCCACGAGCACCACCTCCGCACCCAACGTGGCCAGCAGGAACACGTTAGACCGCGCCACCCGGCTGTGCTGCACGTCGCCCACGATCCCGATCCGCCGCCCGGCGATGCCGCCGAGCCGGTCCCGCAACGTGGCCGCGTCGAGCAGGGCCTGGGTGGGGTGTTCGTGGGTGCCGTCGCCCGCATTGACGATCCGGGTGCCGGCCCCGTCGCGGTCGACCCACCCCGCCAGCCGATGAGCCGCCCCCGACGCCGGATGCCGCACCACGACGCAGTCGGC
>JAYSXW010000425.1:0-1071 GCA_043716935.1 Pseudonocardia sp. | reverse complement strand
CAGGGCCCTGATCTCGGTGTACGACAAGACCGGCCTCGAGGACCTCGCCCGCGGCCTCTACGAGTCGGGGGTCGCGATCGTGTCGACCGGGTCGACGGCGGGCGTCATCGCCGGCGCCGGCGTGCCGGTCACGCCCGTGGAGGAGCTCACCGGCTTCCCCGAGTGCCTCGACGGCCGGGTCAAGACCCTGCACCCCCGCGTGCACGCCGGCCTACTGGCCGATACCCGCAAGCCCGAACACCTCGCGCAGCTCAAGCAGCTCGGGATCGCGCCGTTCGACCTGCTGGTGAGCAACCTCTACCCGTTCACCGAAACGGTCGCGTCCGGCGCCGCCCCGGCCGAGTGCGTCGAGCAGATCGACATCGGCGGGCCGGCGATGGTGCGCGCGTCGGCGAAGAACCACGACAGCGTGGCCGTGGTCGTCGCCCCGTCGCGGTACGAGTGGATGTTGCAGCAGGTCAAGAGCGGTGGGTTCGCCCTCGACGACCGGCGCCTGCTCGCTGCGGACGCGTTCCGGCACACGGCCACCTACGACGTCGCCGTCGCGTCCTGGATGGGCAGTGTGCTGGCTCCGGAGGTCGCCGGAGGCCCGTTCCCGGCGTGGGTCGGTGCGTCCTGGGAGCGGGCGGCCACGCTGCGCTACGGCGAGAACCCGCACCAGGCGGCGGCGCTCTACGTCGCCGGCCGGCCCGGTCTCGCGTCGGCGGAGCAGCTGCACGGCAAGGAGATGTCCTACAACAACTACGTCGACGCCGACGCGGCCTGGCGCGCGGCCCACGACCACGGTGACGGGCCCTGCGTCGCGATCATCAAGCACACCAACCCGTGCGGGATCGCGGTGGGTGGCGACGTCGCGCAGGCACACCGCAAGGCCCACGCCACCGACCCGATGAGTGCGTTCGGCGGCGTCATCGCGGCGAACGTCGAGGTCAGTGTGGCGATGGCGGTGCAGGTGGCCGAGGTGTTCACCGAGGTCGTGCTCGCGCCGGGCTACGCCGACGGTGCGCTGGAGGTGCTCGCCCGCAAGAAGAACGTGCGCGTGCTGCGGCTCGCGGCTCCCGCGTCACGGGG
>JAYSXW010000424.1:0-9856 GCA_043716935.1 Pseudonocardia sp. | reverse complement strand
GCGTCAGCTCGCTGTCGCGTGAGCTGGGCCGCGATGTCGGCGTCGGTGAGGTGATCGACGCCGCCGAGGTCGCGGTGGTGGCCGCCCTCGACGGATCGTTGCCCGTCCGCCCGCACGTCGTGGGGCGGGACGCCGCTCCGGCGGGGCTGGACCTGCAGCTGGACCCGGCGCTGCGGTAGTCGCCCGCTCCTGCCGGCATCCCGCTGCCGTGCCGGGTCGTCGCGCACGGGGCTGCCTTCGATGGTGACCACGGATTGTGGTGTCGGAGCGACGGCGTTGTCGCCGGCTGCCGCAGTGCGAGATCAGGACACGCCCAGGTGGGCCAGCACCGCCTGCGCGGCGCGGCGGCCACTGACCAGCGCGCCCTGGGTGGACGGGGTGTCCCGGTGGTCACCCGCGACGAAAACCCCGTCACCGAGCGCCACCTCACGCCGCACGGGCCACCCCGGCCGGAACGCGGGCAGCGCGCGGGTGATCTCCGCGGTGTGCAGGTGCTGCCAGCCATCGGTGGAGGTGCCGTAGAGCCGGGCCAGCTCACGGCGCACATCCGGCTCGGGGATAGGGGCCCCCAACACCGTCGACGACACGAGCGGGCGGTCGTCGGGGGAGTAGCCGGCCGCGGCCGCGGTGAGCAACACCGTGTTCGCCACCGGGCCGCCCGTGGCGTCGAGGTGCAGCAGGGCTTCGCGGGCGGGTGGGGTGGGCGGCACGTGATAGTAGGTGGTGAGGGCGTACATCTGCGGTACGTCGAGGCCCGGGAGCAGCTCGCCCGCCGTCACCGGATCGGTGGCCACCACCACCGCGCGGGCCGTGAGCGGACCGTCGTCGGTGAGCACGGTGCCGTCCCGGATCGTCGTCACCCGCCGGCCCACACGCAGGTCGGCCAGCCCGGCCGCGAGCTGCGCGGGCAGCGCCCCCATCCCGGCGTCGGGCACGCCGATCGTGCCGAGTGCGAAGCTGCGCCACACCAGCCGCACGAACGCCGCCGATGTCGTCAGTGCGGACTCGCCCAGCACTCCGGACAGGAACGGCCGCAGGAACCGCTCGACGACCGGCCCGTCCAGCCCGGCGGCGGCGAAGTCCTGGGCGGCGGACCGGTCGATGAGCCGGGCCGTGCGCTGCGGCGGCGACGCCAGCACCCGCGCCGTCCAGGCCAGCAGCTTCGCCTTGTCCAGCGGCGGCAGCAGGGGGTCGGTGGTGGTGGCCCAGGCCAGGCCCGGCCGACGGACGGGGTTCGCGAACACGTGTCGGCCCCCGTCCGCGCCCCGGATCGCCGCGCCCGGTACGAAAGCGCACAGGTGCAACGCCTCGACGTCGGCGGCGGCCTGCAACGCGGGGTAGGACGTGTTGAGCACCTGGAAGCCGCGGTCGCAGCGGAACCCGTCGACGACGTCGGTGGCCATCCGTCCGCCGGGACGGTCGGCAGCGTCGAGCACCGTCACTTCCAGGCCACGCCGGCCCAGCACCTGTGCCGCCCGGAGCCCCGCGAGCCCGGCCCCGACCACCACCACGTCGGCGGTCACGGCCTACGACCCCGTCACGGCCGTCAGTGCCTCGCCGAGGAGGTGGTGGCGGAACTGGTAGCCGGTGGAGTGCAGCTTGGCCGGCACGGCCCGCTGTCCGAACAGCAGCATCTCCTCCCCCATCGCCCCCAGCACGCCCTTGATCGCGAACGAGGGCACCGGGATCGACGTCGGTCGGCTCACCGCGGATGCCAGCGCGGACGTGAACTCCGTGTTCGTGACGGGCGTGGGCCCGGTCAGGTTGAGCGGCCCCGTCACCGAGTCGTGCTCGACAGCGAACCGGATGGCGCCCACCTCGTCGTCGAGGGAGATCCACGGCATGTACTGGGTGCCGGTGCCGAGCCGGCCCCCCAGGAAGCTCTTGTACAGCGGGCGCAGCTTGCCCAGCAGCCCGCCCGCGGGAGAGAGGACCAGGCCGGTGCGCAGCAGGACGACCCGCGCGCCCGCGGCCTTGGCCTGCTGTGTGGCGGCCTCCCAGTCGCGGCACACCTCGGCGAGGAACCCGTGGCCCGACGGCGCGGTCTCGTCGATCTCATGGCTGCCGGCGTCGCCGTAGTAGCCGACCGCCGATCCGGACAGGAACGCCGGGACGCCGTGCTCGGCGACCGCGGCGGCCAGCACCTCGGTGGGCACGTTGCGGCTGTCACGCACCAGCTGCTTGCGGGCGCTGGTCCACAGCCGGTCCGCGATACCGACGCCGTTGAGGTTCACCACGGCGTCGACGCCGTCGAACGTCCCGGCGTCGACGTGCTCCGCGGGCGGGTCCCAGCCCCGCTCGTCGGGGGCAGCCGGGGCCCGGCGGACCAACCGCCGGACCTCGTGCCCCGCCGACCGCAGGTCGGAGACGAGGGCCGTACCGATCAGACCGGACGAACCGGCGATGACTACGCGCACGCGTGTGATCCTTGCGGACGGGGCCAGCGGGCGCGACTCGGGTGCTCTCGAGTACTAGAGCCCCAGGTCGGCCTTGAACGCCCCCTCCTCGAGGCGGGCCTTGATCGCGCTCAGGAAGCGGCCGGCGTCGGCGCCGTCGACGAGGCGGTGGTCGTAGGTGAGCGGCAGGTAGCAGACCGAGCGAATCGCGATGACGTCGTCGCCGTCCGGGCCGGTGATCACCCGTGGTTCCTTCACGATCGCGCCGGTGCCGAGGATCGCGACCTGGGGCTGGTTGATGATCGGGGTGTCGAACAGCGCGCCGGCGCTGCCGATGTTGGTGATCGTGAACGTGCCGCCCGACAGCTCGTCCGGGCCGATCTTGTTGTTGCGGGTGCGTGCGGCGACGTCGGCGATCCGCTTCGCGAGGCCGGCGATGTTGAGGTCCTCGGCGTTCTTGATGACGGGGACAAGCAGGCCGCGGGGGGTGTCGACCGCGATCGCCATGTGCACGGCCCCGTGGTAAATCACCTCCTTCGCCTCGTCGTTGATCGACGCGTTGACCATCGGGAACGCCTTGAGCGCCTCCACGGCGGCCTTGACGAAGAACGGCAGGTACGTCAGCTTGACGCCCTCGCGCCGCTCGAAATCGGCCTTCGCGCGGGCCCGCAGCTTCGCGATGCGGGTCACATCGACCTCCTGCACCGTGGTGAGCTGCGCCGAGACCTGCAACGACTGGCTCATCCGCTGTGCGATCACCTGCCGCAGCCGCGGCATCTTCACCGTGGTGCCCGGTTGCGGGACACCGGCGGTGGGCGTCGTTGCCGCAGCGGGGGCCTTCGGTGTCGACGGGACCGGCGCGGCGGCGGCCGGTGCGGCGGGCTCGGGTTCCGGCGCGGCGGCCTCGGCCGCGGCCAGGACGTCCTGCTTGCGGATGCGGCCGCCGACGCCCGATCCCGTCAGGGCGGAGAGGTCGACGCCGTGCTCCGCGGCGAGCTTGCGCACCAGCGGCGTGACGTAGGGCGCGCCGCTCCCACTTCCGTTCCCACCGGCAGTCCTGCTCCCGACGGCGCTGCCGCTCCCGACGGCGATGCCGCTCCCGACGGCGCTGCCGCTGTCGGGACGGGCCGGCTCCTCGGCCGGGTTCTCGTCGCGCTCGGCCCGTTCGTCGGCCTCGGCCACCTGCGCAGCGGTGGGACGGCCGTTGGGGGACGGCGCCTCCGCCACCGGGGCCTGCGCGGCGGCGCCGGCCTCGGCCGCCGGGGCGTGCGGCGTCGGAGCCGCGGCCGGCGTGGGGGCGGCGTCGAAAGGAGCGGCGGAGGCGGCAGGAGCCGCGGGGGCGGGAGGAGTCGCGGCCGGGGCGGACGCAGCGCCGGCACCTGCGCCGGCGATCACGGCCAGCTGCCCCCCGACTTCGACGGTGTCGTCCTCGGCTGCGGTGATCTCCAGCAGGGTGCCGGCGACGGGGGAGGGGATCTCGGTGTCGACCTTGTCGGTGGACACCTCCAGAAGCGGCTCGTCCACCTCGACCGCGTCACCGACGGCCTTGAGCCAGCGCGTGACCGTACCCTCGGTGACGCTCTCACCCAGCTCGGGCATCGTGATCGGGGTGCCGGCGGCCGCGGGGGCAGCCGTCCGCACCTGGTTCGGCGGCGCGGGCGGTGCGGCGGCGTCGGCCTCCTCCTCGGCGGGCGCCACGACGGCGGAGGCGGCCGGCGTGTCACCCCCCGCGTCGCCGCCCGGGGCGGGAGACGCGTCGTCGGCGGCGGGGGACGAACCATCACCGATCACAGCCAGCTCGCCGCCGACCTCGACCGTTGCGTCCTCGGCTGCGACGATCCGCTCCAGCACGCCCGCGGCGGGCGAGGGGATCTCGGTGTCGACCTTGTCGGTGGACACCTCGAGCAGCGGCTCGTCGACCTCCACCCGGTCGCCCTCCTGCTTGAGCCAGCGGGTGACGGTGCCCTCGGTGACGCTCTCCCCGAGAGCGGGCATCTGGACGGAGAAGGTCATGGCTCCTCGATCTACGACGTGATGTTCGACTGCGGAATCAGGAGTGGCTGTGCCTGGGAGTGGCGGTACCTAGGAATGGCTGTGCAGGGGCTTGCCGGCGAGGGCCAGGTGGGCCTCGCCGAACGCCTCGTTCTGGGTGGGGTGCGCGTGCACGAGGGCCGCGACGTCCTCGGCCTGCGCGTCCCAGTTGTAGACGAGCTGGGCCTCCCCGATCAGCTCGCCGACGCGTGCGCCGACCATGTGGATGCCCACCACCGCGCCCGGTGTGCCCTCGGCGCCCTGCTTGATCAGCTTGATCGCGCCCTGGGTCTGCAGGATCTGGCTCTTGCCGTTGCCCGCCAGATCGTAGGTGAGCGTCTGGATCTCGCCGAACTTCTCGCGAGCCTGCGCCTCGGTCAGCCCGACGGACGCGACCTCGGGCTCGCAGTACGTGACGCGAGGGATGCCCGCCTCGTCGATCACCGGCGGGTGAAGGCCCGCGATGTCCTCGGCGAGGAAGATGCCCTGCGCGAAGCCGCGGTGCGCCAGCTGCAGGCCGGGGACGATGTCGCCCAGCGCGTACACGTCCGGCAGGTTGGTGCGCAGCCGCTCGTCGGCGAGAACGAAGCCGCGCTCCATCGTGACGCCGGCCTCCTCGAAGCCGGCGTCGGCCGTGTTGGGCCCGCGTCCGACGGCGACGAGCAGGTAGTCGGCCTCGATCTCCTCGCCCGACTCCAGGGACACGATCACGGAGTGGTCGGTCTGCTTCGCACCGGTGAACCGGACCCCGGTCCTGAAGGTGATCTTGCGTCGGCGGAACGCCCGCTCGAGCAGCTTGGACGCGAACTCGTCCTCGTTCGGCACCAGCCGGGGCAACGCCTCGACGATGGTGACGTCGGCGCCGAAGCTCTTGTAGACGCTCGCCAGCTCGACGCCGATCACCCCGCCGCCCAGCACGACGATGCTGCGCGGCACCTCGTCGAGGCGGATGGCCTCGTTGCTGGTGATGATGCGGCCGCCGATGTCGAGGCCGGGCAGGCTCTTGGAGTAGCTGCCGGTGGCGAGGACCACCTTCGCGCCGACGTAGGTGTCGTCGCCCACGACGACGGTGTTCGGCCCCACTAACCGGCCGTTCCCGGCCACGAACTCGATCTTGCGGGACTTCACGAGGCCCTGCAGTCCCTTGTAGAGCTTCGCGACGACGCCGTCCTTGTAGGCGTTGACGCCCACCATGTCGATGCCCGCCAGCGAGCTCTTGACTCCGATCTTGTCGCCCTCCCGGGCGGCGTCGGCCACCTCGGCCGCGTGCAGCAGCGCCTTGGTGGGGATGCAGCCCCAGTGCAGGCAGGTGCCGCCGAGCTTGTCGCGCTCCACGAGCACGACCGACATCCCCAGCTCCGCCGCCCGCAGGGCGCAGGCGTAGCCGCCCGATCCGCCCCCGAGGATCACCAGGTCCGCTTTGTGCTCGGACACGGAATCACTCCCTCACCAGATGTGTCATGCCGATGACACCATCTTGTCATCCGCCACCGACAACGGCGGTGGCCGGTGCCGGAAGGAACGGGGACGATGGCCACCTGCCCGCGCGCTCGTCGTCGCAGAGGTGGCCGCGATCCGGCGCCGGCGCCGCGAGGGCCGCTCTGCGGTGCTCGACCCTACCGGCTCAGCCGTTCGCCGCGATGTCCTGCAACAGCGCCCAGAGGGTGCGGATCGGGACGCCGGTGCCGCCCTTGGCGGTGTAGCCGTAGGGGCCGCCGGTGTGGAAGCTCGGGCCGGCGATGTCGAGGTGGGCCCAGGCCAGGCCGTCGGGGACGAACTCGCGCAGGAACGTGCCGGCGACGAGCATGCCGCCGTATCGGTGGCCGGCCACGTTCGCGAGGTCGGCCACGCGGGAGTCCAGCTCGCCGCGCATGTGCTCGGGCAGCGGCATGGCCCAGCCGTCCTCGCCGGTGGCGCGGGCGTGCGCGGCGACGCGGTCCCGGAGCGCGTCGCTGCCCATGACTCCCATCGTCCGCAGCCCCAGCGCCACCTGCTGCGCGCCGGTGAGCGTGGAGGTCTCGACGAGGTAGTCGGGGGAGTCCTCACCCGCCCGCACGATCGCGTCGGCGAGGATCAGACGGCCCTCGGCGTCGGTGTTGAGCACCTCGACGGTCCGGCCGCCGTACATGCGCAGTACGTCACCGGGGCGGTACGCCGTGTCGGACGGCATGTTCTCGGCCATCGGCACGGTCGCGGTGACGGCGACGGGCAGCTGCCTGCTCGCGGCCAGCACCGTCGTGGCGACCACGGCCGCCGCCCCGCCCATGTCGGATGTCATGTGGTCCATGTTGGCGGCGGGCTTGATCGAGATGCCGCCGGTGTCGAACGTGACGCCCTTGCCGACCAGCGCCACCCTCGCGCGGGGGGAGGGCCCGCCCGACCAGCTCAGCCGCACCAGCCGCGGGCCCCGCGAGCTCCCCCGCCCGACGGCGAGCACGCCCCCGAAGCCCGCCTCGGTGAGCGCGGCCTCGTCGAGTACCTCCACCTCGACGCCCGCGGCCTCCGCCAGCGTCCGGGCGCGGGCGGCGAACGACTCGGGGAACAGGTCGTTGGGCGGGGTGTTGACGAGGTCACGCGCGGTGGTCACGGCGGTCGCGACGGCGGTGGCGGTCGCGAGCGTGGTGTCGGCGTCGGACTCGTCGCTCAGCAGGTCGACACGCGCGACGGGGGGCCGGCCGTTGCCGTCGCTGCGGTAGGTCGTGAACGTGTACGCACCGAGCAGCGTGCCCTCGGCCGCGGCGGGGAGGTCGATGCGCCCCAGCGTGCTCACGGCCCGTCCGGTGCCGGCCAGCGCCCGCGCCGCGGCCCCCGACGCGCGCCGCACCTGCTCGGCGCTGGTCCCGTCCGCAGCGGGCTTGCCGAGCCCGACCGCCACCAGCAGGGGCGCGCCGATCACGCCTCGCGTGGGGATCTTCACGACCTCGTCGGCCTTGCCGGTGGCGCCCGCCACGGCGAGCAGGGCGGCCAGCTCGCCGTCGAACGCCGCGTCGATCTCCTGGGCGCCCGGGGCCAGGCGGGCCCGTTCGTCACCCGCGCCGGGCAGCAGGCCGACGATCACGGCGTCGGCCTCGGCGGTGGCGGGGGACCCGCTCCCGATGTGCAGCTCGGTGGACACGGTGTTCCTCTCGGGAAGGCGACTGTTCGGACGGACGAGACCTCTTCGAAATGCTAATGACACCCGCAGGGCGCCGGATCGGACGGGGCCGGGTGCGAGGGTGGATGCGTGTCCTCCAGCGTGCAGCGCCGCCTCGGCACCCCCGACGCGGTGGCCCTGGGGCTGGCGGCGATGCTCGGCACCGGCGTGTTCGCCGTATGGGGTCCCGCGGCCGCGGCGGCGGGGCCGTGGTTGCTGCTCGCGGTGGTGATCGCGGGGGTCGTCGCGGCGTGCAACGCCGC
Source organism: Pseudonocardia sp. (assembly GCA_043716935.1). Classification (GTDB taxonomy): domain Bacteria; phylum Actinomycetota; class Actinomycetes; order Mycobacteriales; family Pseudonocardiaceae; genus Pseudonocardia. Next base: position 2,033 of record JAYSXW010000424.1, on the reverse strand, counting down.
CTCCACCGCCGACCTGGCCGTCGCCCATCCCGAGAGCGGCGGCGGCTACGTCTACGGGCGCGAGCGGCTCTCGCCCGGCGCCGGGCGGCTCGCGGGGGTGGCGTTTCTCGTCGCCAAGACCTCGTCGGCCGCCGCGGCCGCCGGGGTGTTCGGCTCCTACGTGCTCCCCTCGGCGCCGGCGCCGGCGGCGATCGCGGTGATCGTCGTCGTCACGGCGCTCAACTCGGCCGGCGTGCGCTGGACGGCCCGCGGCGCGTACGCGCTGGTCGGGGGCACTCTGGCGGTGCTGCTGGTGGTGGTGCTCGTAGGGCTCGCCACCATCGCCGATCCCGGGTCGGCCCCATCGCCGCTCCCGGCACCGTCCGGGTTCGCACCGCCGGACGGGTCGCGCGGCGGCGTACTCGGCGTCCTCACCGCGTCGGGGCTGCTGTTCTTCGCCTTCGCCGGCTACGCGCGGATCGCGACGCTCGGCGAGGAGGTCCGCGACCCCCGCCGTACGCTCCGCCGCGCGATCGGGATCGCGCTGGGCATCGCGCTGGTGACCTACCTGCTGGTTGCGATCGCGCTGCTCGTGGGCCTGGGGGCGGACCGGTTGGCCGTCGAGACCTCGCCGCTGGTGGCCCTGGTCGACACCGGCCGCTCCAGCGCCGTGGGTGTGCTCGTCCGGGTGGGCGCGGCGGTGGCCGCCGGCTCGGCTCTGCTGTCGGTCCTGGTCGGGGTGAGCCGCACCGGGCTCGCGATGGCGCGCCGCGGCGAGCTGCCCCGCGTCCTCGCCGTGATCGGGCCCCGGGGCACGCCGTGGCGGGCCGACATCGTCGGCGGCGTCGTCGCGATCGCCATCGCGATATTGGCCGGGCCGCTCGCCGCGATCGCGCTCTCGGCGTGCTCGGTGCTCGTCTACTACGGCGTGATCAACCTCGCGGCGCTGCGGCTGCCCGTCGCCGACCGGAGCTGGCCGCGCTGGACGTCGTGGCTGGGGCTGGCGCTGTGCGCCCTGCTCGCTGCGCTGCTGCCGTTCGCGCAGGTCCTCATCACGGCCGCCGCCCTGGTCGTCGGCTGGACGGCGTGCACGGCGCTCCGGCGGCCCGACCCGGCCCCCTAGACCCGACGGGCCCGTAGGCTCTGCCGCCGTGGACGACCTCCTGACCGGCCCCCTGCACGACCGGCACGCCGCGCTCGGCGCCACCCTCGGAGCGTTCGGCGGTTGGTCGATGCCGATCTCCTACCCCGATGGCACGGTCGCGGAGCACGTTGCCGTGCGCGAGGACGTCGGGATCTTCGACGTCAGCCACCTGGGCAAGGTCTCGATCACCGGGCCGGGCGCGGCGGAGTTTCTCAACCGCTGCTTCACCGCCGATCTCGCGACGGTCGCGCCCGGGCACGCGCAGTACACGCTGTGCTGCACGCCCGAGGGCGGGGTCGTCGACGACGTCATCGTCTATCTCGTCGGACCGGACGAGGTGCTGGCCGTGCCCAACGCCGCCAACGCCGCGCGGGTGGTGGAGCTGCTGAGGGCAGCGGCGCCGGACGGTGTCGAGGTGGTCGACCGGCATCGCGACCTGGCCGTGCTGGCCGTGCAGGGACCGCGCTCGGGCGAGCTGGTCGCGACGATGTGCTCCGGCGGTGTCCGCGACCTCGAATACCTGGCATTCGCGGACGCCACCGCGCAGGGCATCGGCATCGACACCGGCGTCCGGGTCTGCCGCACGGGATACACCGGCGAGCACGGCTACGAGCTGCTCCTTCCGTGGGACGCGGCTTCCGGCATGTGGGAAGCACTGGTCAGCGGCGGGGCGCGGCCGTGCGGCCTCGCTGCGCGCGACACCCTCCGCACCGAGATGGGGTACCCCCTGCACGGCCAGGACCTGTCGGTCGACATCTCGCCCGTCCAGGCCGGCAGCGGCTGGGCGGTCGGCTGGTCGAAACCGCAGTTCTGGGGACGCGACGCGCTGGTCGCGGAGAAGGCCGCCGGCCCGGCGCGGCGGCTGCGCGGCCTGCGCTCCACCGGCCGCGGAGTCCCCCGCGCCGGCATG
>JAYSXW010000423.1:0-9868 GCA_043716935.1 Pseudonocardia sp. | reverse complement strand
GTCGAGCAGCCGGGACAGCGATCCGACCAGGCGTTTGATCGCGTCGCGGTCGAGCTGATCTTCCCGGCCGAACCCGTAGAGGATCTTCGGGACCGACTGGCCGGCGACCGGGTCCCACTCGCTGTGGGCCAGGTGCAGGTAGCGGACCACGCCGCTCTTGGTCTTCCGCGTCGTCGTCTTCACAAACATTGCTCTAGATCCTACACCTCGAAACCAACCACCAGCAGCGGGTGCCTGCCCTAGGCGTTTCTCTAGGCGATTTCCGGTTCAGCAGCCGCCCGCACCGCCCTGACCTCGGCCTTCACCCGGCCAAGATCTCTAGACGGACCGAATTACGCGGAACGCAGGAGGGTAGACGATCCTCATACGGCCCGCGACGCCTTGAAGTTCGGCGCCACACACGAGCTCTAGATGCACGTCCGGTCATCGTTCGGCAATCGAGACGTGTGGACGAATTCCGTGGCGTAGCAGGCCAGGGCCTCGGCAAAGTCGGGTTCATGAGGTGGCGAGGAGCTCGACGGCGCGTTGGCTGTCCCGGGCGTGATGTCGAAGTCCTGCCGCGATGTGGGGGTGGCCGGCCAGGCGCAGGAGGCTGATGGCGGTGTTGCGCAGGGTGGCCATCACCTGTGGGCCGGAGGCGGTGCGCAGCTGGTGACGGTCTTCGTCGAAGACGACGTCCTGTGTGTGACGGACCCAGTGCAGCGCGTTCTCGATGGACCAATGGCCACGCAGCCAGGTCGCGACGGTCGCTGCTGGTGCGGCGATCATGTCGAGGGAGCAGATCACGTAGACGACCTCGATTCGTGTGCGGCCGTGGAGTGTTCGGGTCCGCCGGACGTGGGCGACCTGGGCGGCGCCGGGGAAGTCGAGCCAGGTGGGCGCGGTCACGGCTCGGATGGTCCGGCGGACCCGCCGACCGTGGGTGGTGCTCACGGTCGTGACAGCGGGGACCTGGGTCCAGGGCGCGCATTGAGCTGCCTTGAGCTGGGAGCGCAGGGTTGGCTGGTTGCCTTTGACCGTCAGCAGGTAGTGCCCGCCCCGCCCGGTGAGGTAGGCCGCGGTACCGCGCTGGCAGTGCATCGCGTCGGCGGTGACCACGACCCCGGCCAGGTCGATGTCGGCCAGCAGCAACGGCAGGGCCGGGATCTCGTTGCTCTTCGTCGCGACCGCGCGCTGCCCGGCGACGACGCCGGTGGCGTGGTGCAGCGCAGCCAGCAGGTGCGGCATGGCCCCACCAGCGGGTGTTCCACCACGCCCGTACGTGCAGGGACTTCCCGTCGACGGCGATGACGGTCCGCCCGGCCAGCTGCCCGACCCGAGTAGCCATCCAGGTCGCGATGCGACGGTCGAGGTCGTCACCGTCGAGCGCGGCCAAGGTCCGGCGGAACGTGGACTCCGACGGCAGCCGCTCATGGACACCGATCCCCAAGCGGGTCAACGCTTCCCGATCGACGTCGGCGGCCCACTCACTGATCCCGACCAGGGTCCGGGCACCGCCAGCCACCGCAGCCTGAGCAATCACGAGCACGCTGGCGAGGGGGTGGCGGACCCCGCGCGGGTCCCGCGGGTCAGGCACCGTGGCGAAGACCTCGCTCAGCGGGCGACGCGACAAGCCCAGGGCGGCTTCGGGGATGAGGGAAGATGGCTTCGCGGCGTGGGACTCCGGTGTCGACGGTTGAGTGAGATCTCCATCGTCACCGCGAGTCCCACGCTCGCTCAGCAGCAACACACGCCACGTCCGTCATACCCGCACCACCACAAACGCGCAGGTCAACGCCCTACCACCCGACTTTGCCGAGGCCCTGCGTAGCAGGCCTCTGGTCGGGCACGATGAATCCGTTCATAAAATGAGGAGCGACAAGTTGGCCCCTAACGAGAGCAAAACGATCCCAACCGGCGGGGATGTGTATGCCTTTATCGCCGCGGTTCCCGACGAGCAGCGGCGGAGGGACGCCCAACTGCTCACTGAGCTCTTTGCAAAGGTCACGGGAGCGCCGCCGGTGCTATGGGGCACGTCGATCGTCGGGTTCGGGTCACGGCACTACCGCTACGACTCCGGGCGCGAAGGGGACGTCCCGGCGGTGAGCTTCTCACCACGCAAAGCGCAGACAGTCCTCTACCTGACTGGAGCCTTGGCTGATTACGAGGATCTGCTGTCCCGTCTGGGTCCGTACCAGACGGGCAAGGGATGCCTCTACCTCAAGCAGGTCGACCAGGTGGACACCGCCGCCCTGCAGCAGATTGCCAGGCGTTCCTGTCGCGCAGCCGGTCGGCGAGCGTGAGCGTTCCAGCTGCGGATGGGGATCGGTGACCGGGCACCGATCGCTCAGTGAGACGCCTCATGCTCGGCAAGACGCTCCGTGGGTTGTCCGGTGACCTCGGCGATGGGGTCGAAGTCCTTGTCGACGTGTACGACGGTCAGTTGGCGAGCTCTGCCGTGGCCGCGACGATGATGTTGGGACAGAGGGTGCACAGTGGCGTCCCAGGTCGGCGAGCAGCGTCTGCACTTCGACTGCGCGATCCTTGACCGCCGGGGGGTTTGGTACTCGACCGGCATTGACGAAGGGTGGTCGACGCGCGGCAGCGTGTAGATCGGGACCCGATTTCGCGGAGTAGCCAACGTCCAGCCGCATCACTGTGCTAATCCGGGACCCTTCCTGCTCGATCCGGTCGGGCCACACGTCTGGGGGAGGACGCGTCTCTCGCTGAGAACCGGTTGGCGGCCACCACGATTGCCATGAGGCTGGTCACGCGTATAGCATCTTGATCATGCGTACAGCACCGGGTGCACTCGGGCCTTCGGCGTCCGACCTCACCGCGCGGGCCAGGATCCGCGACGAGGCGATCGAATGCTTCGCGGAAGAGGGGTTCGGCGCCTCGATGAGGACCATCGCGGCGCGTGCCGATGTCTCGCTGGGGTTGATCACGCATCACTTCGGTTCGAAGGCGGCGATGCGCTCCGAGTGCGACTCCGAGGTCCTGCGGCGCTACCACGCGCTGAAGACCGAGGCGATCGCCCACCCGAGCGCGTCACTGATTGAGACGCTGACGTCACCGGACATTGCCAGCACCATCCTGGTGTACATGCTCCGAGCGATTCATGCGGGCGGGCAGCCGGCCCGGAACTTCTTGGAGAGCCTGATCGAGCACGCCCGCGTGATCATGGCGCAAAGCGTCGCAAGCGGGTTGACGCGCCCGTCACGCGATGAGGAGGCGCGCCTTCGCTACCTCACCTACCAGTCGATGGGCGCCATGCTCGTGCAGTTCCTCACGGCGCCCGAACTCACGCCTGATGAGTTCGTCGCGTCCCTGCGAGACGGCCAGCGTGACACGATCCTGCCGATCCTCGAGCTATACACCGAGGGCCTGCTGACGAGCCACAAGATGTTGGACGACTACGTGCGCTACATGCGCGAGCCGCCGGGCGCCCCGGCCCGCGACCAGTTCTCAACCCAGAGCGCGGGACGGCCTTCGCTGCCCGCGTCGACCACGATGTAGAAGAAGGGAATTGGTATGCCCGTGCAAGGGGAAATCGCCGTGCCCGCACAAGAGGAAATCGCTACGCCGGCACAAGAGATGGCCGTCGAGGTTGAGGGCCTGACAAAGACGTTCGGCAGCGTCCACGCCCTGCGTGGCCTCGATCTGACGGTTCCTACCGGGCAGGTCACGGGGTTCCTCGGGCCGAACGGCTCGGGCAAGTCGACGACGATCCGAATCCTGCTGGGGCTGCTACGTTGACCACTGTCGTGTCTTCACGCGTGGAGCGGTAGTACTCGCCGCTGAAGCGCTGCCCGCCGTTCTCCCGGGACAACTCGGTGATGTTGCCGGTCCCGTAGTGATCCGTGAGCTGCTGGAGCGCGATGGCTTCACTGGTGTCAGACATATCCACCCACGCCACTGCGACCAGGGCGACGTTGCTGCCGCCGCCGTCACTGACCTCCAGCAGCGCACGGAACATGGCTGTGCACGGATGTGCACGGAAGTAGTCCTGCACTTGGCCGTAGGAGTGCGCCACACAGTCCGTGCTCGCGTCGACCTGCCGCTCTCGGACACGCAAGCCCTTCTTGACCAGGCGCGCGGTTATGCGGGCGGTGCTGCGATCACGGGCCTTACCCCGCGCCGACGCGCTGTTGCCGCCCGGCGCTCGAGCGCCGCCATCCGAGACGCTACTGCCGCCCGGCCCAGTGGCCCCGGTACCGGCGCCGATCCCCGTTACGCCGCCAACGGCGAGCGCAAAGGCCAGGACCGCAGCCCCGAAGTCGTGCCGCCGCCACGCGAGACCCAGCGGCCATCGGGCCCTCGGGGCTGGTCAGGTCTTCCCATAGTGACTGGATCTCCCCCTCACTCGCCGAACCGCGATGAAAGCCCCGGGCTGATGTCACCCATGGCCGCGGCCGCGACGAGATCGGTCGCGCCGGCGGCCATGGGGACCGCGGCGACGTCGGTCATACCGAACACCGCGGCGTGGCGCAGGGCGGTGCCGCCCCGTACCGCATCGGCAGTGACCGAGGCGGTGGCGGCGAGATCGGCGCCGGCCTCAATGAGCACCTCCGGGTCGCCGTAGCTGGCTGCGGTCACCAAGGGGGTGTCGACGTCGTCGGGATCACTCTCCACGAGCGCCCCGGTGTCCAGGAGCGCCCGCGTCATCGCCCCGGCATCTGAGACGTCGGGCCAGATGCCCATCGCGGTGTCATAGCGCAGCATGGCCACGTACCCCAGCGGGCTCTGCCCGTGTGGGTGGTCGCACCAGTGCAGCATCCGCTCGGTGGCCAGCTCGGGGTGACCGTGGTGGGGGCCTCAGTTCGTCCCGGCATCCGCCGACGGAGTGAGCCGGGTCCTGGCGGCGAGCCATGGCAGCGCGTTGTCCAGGCCCGCGATGGCGATCTGCCAGGTATGGCCGCCCGGGAAGGTGACCAGCTGGGTTGCTATGCCCGCTCGCTGGGTCGCGGCGAGCACGGTTCGTGCCGCGGGCCCGTAGTCGGGATCGTCACTGCCGACGACGACGAGGCCCGCGCTGCCGGGAAACCTGGTGGTGGCCAGGATGTCGAGCGGGTTGACGGCGCGAAACGCCGCCTCGTCGCCTGCGAAGGTGGCGGCGACGGTCTCGCTGTGGCTGCCCAGCGTGGGTTCGGCCTGCCCGGAGATGTCGACGAACGACCGATAGGTTCCCGGCGCTCGGACGGCGAGCTGCAGTGCGCAGGTGCCGCCGTAGGAGAACCCACCGACCGCCAGACCGAGCGGGCCGGCATCGACCTGCAGGTTCGCCGTGATCCAGGCCGGGACGTCACGTGTCAGGTAGGTCTCGACGTTCCCGAGACGCGAGTTCATGCACAGCGGGTTGGCCAGTGGCGCACCGGTGGCGTCCGGCATGACGACGAGGGGGGCGAGCCCGTGGTGGGCCGCCGCGAACCGGTCCATCACCTCAGGGAGCGTCCCGGCGGTGAGCCAGTCCTGCGGGGCGCCGGGCTGGCCCGCGATCAGGACCAGCACGGGCAGGGACGGGCGGCGCCGGCTGCTCAGGTAGGCAGGCGGCAGGTACACCGACGCGAAACGGGCGCGGAATCCCGACACCGGCCCGGGAATCTCGACCCGGGCGACCGCTCCGGCGGCCGGCATGTCGGGCGGCGACTGCCACGGTGAAAGGCCGGCCGCGACGTCGCGGGGGACCGCCGCGAACTCGACCTCGTTCCACGCCGGTACGTCCAGCGCCGCCCGCACGGTCGGGAAGTAACCGTAGAAGGCGTTGACCTTCATCGCCGGAAGCAGGAGCAGGACGACCAGCAGGGGCACGGCGGCCAGCCGGCGCCGGCGGCTCGCCGGGGGCCGGGTCCACAACGTCGCCCCCGCCAGGCCCAGACCTGCCAACGCGAATCCGGCCCACAGCAGCACCCGGAGGGGCAGCGGGTCCGGGAACGGCCGCCACCAACTGTTGACGACCCAGCCGGTGAGCGCGGTGCACACCGCCGCGGCGACGACGGTGCCCGGGACGACCCTGGTCCACCAGTGCCGGTTCCGGCGGGCGAGAAGCACTCCGGTTGCCGCGAGCCCGGCGCCGATGACGACCACGGGAACTACCCCGGTGATGGCCGACGCGTCGAGCAGGCCAGCCGTCACGGTTTCGGGCCCTGCGCAACCCGCGCCGCCGGACGCTCCGGGCCGGCTCGGTCGCGTCGGTGTCTCCTGAGCAGCTGCAGCGCCCCGACCGTGTCGCTGATGGTGAGATCGGGCAGGTAGGCCCGGGTGATCGCGGCGGCGATCGCGGGCAGCGCGGCAGGGTCGGGGTAGACCAGGTACATCGGCCGGTACTCGGGTTGGAACTTGGCCTTGAACGCGAGCAGCGAGCCGAACCCGTACACCGGTTCGAGCACGTGACCGAGCCGGTCGAGGACGCGTTGCAGGACGGCGACCGGCTCTCCGCGGTCGATCCGGGCCAGCGGGGCACCGGACAGGCTCACGAACGACGCGCCTTCCTCCTTCAACCGCAGTGCCGCGGTGGCGATGAGGAACTCCATCACCGGCCGGAAACCTCCGTCGCGCCGGCGCATGAAGTCCAGCGTCCATCCCACGACACGGCCGGCGTCGTAGCACGGCAGCCAGCTGGTCACCCCGTGCACGGTCCGGTTGGCGTCGAGGGCGATCAGGCAACGCACGTCGGGGTCGTCGAGCTCGTCGAGGCCGCCGAGGGTGAAGCCCATCTCGGGCAACCGGTTGTCGGCGACCCAGTGCTCGGAGATCGCCCGGATCTGCTCGGTGAGCACCCGCGGCGCAGAGCCGAAGGCGATCCACTCGGCGGTGATGCCGACCTTGCTGGCGTTGTTCCGTGCGCTCCTGACGTCCTGCCACTTGCGGCCGGTGAACTCGAGGGTGGAAAGCGCGAGGACGGTCTCCTCGGCGACCTGCACCGATGCCCAGCCCAGACCGGTGGCATGTGCCCGAGCGGGTTCGCCCACGCCGTACAGGCAGGGGGTCCACGCGTGCTCGGTGCAGAAGCGCGCGAACCCGGCCAGCGAGGGCAGCCGGGCGGCAGGCGCACCGAAGGGCTCACCGGTGGTCAGCGCGACCCCTCCGATCACCCGGTACGCAACCGCGGCGTTCCCGGCGGGGTCGAACCAGTAGCGGTGACCCGCCCACGTGGTGAGATAGGACATCGAGGATCCGCCGTGCCGTTCCAGCAGTGCCCGCGCGGCGCCGGCGTCGCCGCTGATGATCCTGTTGCGGCGCAGCACCCGCAGCGACACGCCGAGTGTGACCGCCCAGAAGACGACCCCGGTGGCCTCGTAGAGGACGGTCGCCGCCGGAGCGGTGGGCAGGAAGGCGATGTCGACCTCGCCGAGGTATCCCGGTGGCAGGAACCGGGTGGGCAGGTCGGCCAGCAGGTCCGCCCAGTCCGGTTGCGGGGAGAACTGCGCTCGCAGCAGGTACCCGCCGACGAGGTAGACCGTGGCGGTGAACAGCAGGGTTCCCGTGACGGTCGCGACCCAGCCCCGGTAGGCCCGCGCCGGAGCGGTGAGGGTGAACCGCCTGCGGTGGGCCACCAGCAGCGCGGCCACCACGAGGGGTTGCGCGACGGCCGCCACCAGCCCGGCGTAGAACTCCGAGTCCCGGCCTGCCGTGCCGAAGGTGATGAGCCGTTCGGCGGGTACGCCGACGGTGAGCACGCCGAGCCAGGTTCCGAGGCCGGCGAACAGCAGGTTCAGCGCTAGCGCGCCCCACCAGGCGAACCGGCGTCCCCGCCGCAGCCCGTCGGCCAGCACGAGCAGCAGCATCACCGGCAGCAGCGTCATGACCGCCGGGCCGGGGCCGCCCAGACGGAGCCGGAACTGCAGCTCCGTGCAGTCGCCGGCCATCGTCGGATCGAGGCACACGGCGTGCACGACGGCGGCGTCGGGAGGGGGTGTCAGCACGAGGAATCTCAATACCGACAGTGGCCCGATCGCGGTGCTCGACAGGGCCGCCAGCAGCGGGCCCAGAGCCGAGGCCGCGACGATCAACGCCAGCAGCACCCTCGTCTCGGGACCGCTCACCGCGAACACTCCGCTACGGGACCGCTGGCCAAGCCGAGCCTGGGTCACGCCGGCCGCCAACCCGAGCAGGCCGGCGACCAGCCGCAGCACGTCCTGCAGCGATCCGGAGTACAACGCGGCCATCCCCAGCGCCACGATCAGTCCCAGCCGCAGCCGCCGACGTTGCAGCGCCCCGAGCCTGCCGGTGACGCCCAGCGCGATCGCGACGGCGGCGCCTGACGGGCCGACCGTGAGGTCCGACGCGAGACGCTGCGTCCACACGTCGTCCACGAGCCCGCCCAGCGCCACGACGCCGATACCCGCCGCTGCGCCCAGAACCTGCGCGACGCCCAGCGACGCGGCCGTGCGAACCGAGCCGATCCGCACCTCGGCTGGCGCGACCAGAGTCAGCAGCAGGATGGTGGTACCGATGTAGCTGACCAGCCCGGAACACCACAGGCCGCTGCTCAGCAGCGTCCACCAGTGCCCCGCACCGAGGCTGTGGACACCCACCCCGACCGCTGAACGCAGCCCTGGCGCCGGGCCGTCGACGAGGCTGCCCGTCGCGGCGCCGAGGATCCACAGCAGGCCGATCAGGCCCAGCGTTGCCGGGGCGCGACCCAGCACACCCACCGCCCGGCTCACCCCGGCGTTCGGCCCCGGCGCCATCCCTGGCTCCGGTGTCGACGCCGGGCCAGCGCCCGCAACGGCAAGACTGCTCAACCCGTCACCCCTCCATGCGCACTGCTGCAACCCACCGACGACCCATCGTGCGCGGCCCGCCGCTCACCCTGATTCACCATCCGCGTCCCGCCCGATGCCGGGGGACCGCAACCGACCATAGGAGGAGCACCTGAAAGCATCCTGAGCGGCACCCATACGAGCTGCTCAGGGCCCGGCCGGTAGCGGTGCGTAACCCGCGTGAACGAGGGAGTCGGCGATCTGCTGGTGCCCGTCCTGGTTCGGGTGCTCGCCGTCCTCGGCGAGCAGCGGCGTGGGGTCGAGATCACCGTCCTCGCCCTTGAACGGGGCGAACAGGTCGACGTAGGTGGCGTCCTGTGATCGCGTCACCTCCTCGATCACGGCATTGACCTCCCGGGTGAGCGCTGAGCTGTCCGGCCGGAAGCTCGGGCCGTAGGTCTGCGCCGCTACCTCCCCGTCGAGGAAGACGTCCCAGTAGCCGGTCACCCGGACCGCCGTGGGTTGCCCCGCGCGCAACTCGCGGATCCGCTGCAGGGTGGCCGTCAGGTGGTCCTGCAGTTCGGGCAGGACCGGGGTGAAGCATGCGAGGTTATCGTCGCCGCCGCACTCACCGGAAAGGTAGGTGTCCAGGTCCGGGAAGAAGTCGTTGGCCCCGATGGTGACGGTCACGATGTCGGCGTCCCGCACGGCAGTGGCCGCTTCCCCCTCCGCCAGGGACTCCAGCAGGTCGTCGCTGGTCGAGCCGCCCACGCCCAGGTTGATGACGGTGGTCGGGACCTCGGTGTCACGGCTGATCTCCCGGCCGTACAGGTCGACGAACGGTGTACAGCCGGGACACGCCTCCCCGGAGGTGATCGAGTCACCCAGCCCGACCACGGTCCACATCCGGGAACTCGACACCGCCGCCGACGGCGCGGCCGGCGTTGCGGCTCGCGGCGGGCCGAACAGATCGAGGACGAGCACGAGCACCACACACATCGCCGCGGCGCCCAGCAGCAGCACAACTCGGGCAGACACCAACTCGCGACCTCCACCCTAACCTTAGCCACGTCGATTCTGGACCATGGCTGCCCGGTGACTACAGCGGACCGCCGAACGGTCGATGTCGCCTCGATCAGGATCTGGCTACGCGACCCCGTCCCATGATCTACGGGACACGCTCT
>JAYSXW010000422.1:0-3282 GCA_043716935.1 Pseudonocardia sp. | reverse complement strand
AGCCGGCGGCCCCGGGTGGAGAGCCAGGAGCGACGGCGGGTTGCCGCGTCCGGGGGGCGGACGGCCCCAACCCGGTGGCGCGGCGTACGAACGGTCGGCGAGATGGACGCGAGGCGGGGCTGCTGCGAGGTGTCCGACACCTCTGCCATCAGGCGGCCGCGCAGGCCCCGTGGCGGTTCGATCTGTTCGACGGAGCCGCCGAGCCCGACCATCACCGATTCGGCGTCACGCACCGCCTCGCGGCAGGACGCGCACTGAGGCAGGTGGAGCAGTACCGCCATCTCCTCGTCGGGCTCCAAGGCGTGCAAGGCCCAACCGACGGCCTGTTCGTTCAACGGACAGTCCTGTTCGCGCGGAGTGCTCATCGAGCCCCACCGAAGTCGGTGGCGAACTCGCCGAGCAGGGGGCCGAGTACGCCACGTAGGCGCTGCACCCCGGTGAACATGCGCGACTTCACCGTTCCCAACGGCACACCGGTGAGGGTAGCGACCTCACGTTGCGTATATCCCCCGTAATAGGCCAGCGCCAGGGCCTGACATTGCTCCGCCGGCAGCCGCCCCAGGGCCGCGCGGACCTGACCTGCGACGACGGAGCCGAGCGCGGCCTGGTCGGCACCCGGACCGGGCGGGGCCGACCATTCCTCGCCGTCCTCCGCGGCGGGCACGGTGCGTCGCCGGATGGAACTCTCGCGGCGAACCGCGTCGACGGACTTGTGGTGCACCAACGTCAGCAGCCACGTGCCGAAGGAGCCGCGCTCGGCGTTGTAGCGGCTCGGGTCGCGCCAGAAGGCGAGGAACACCTCCTGCACGACGTCCTCGGCGATGCCGTCGTCCGCGCAGATCCGGCGGGCCAGCGAGTAGGCCGGCCGTGAGTAGCGGTCGTACAGTGAGCCGAGGGCCGTCTGGTCGCCGTCGACGATCCGCTGTACGAGCAGGGTGTCGGCGGGATCCTGCGCACGGGTGGGTGCCGGCCGCGCGGCCGCGCGAGGACGCCTGACCCCGCCTCCGGGTGTTATATCGCCGACCTCGGCCACCAGCGGGATCCTCACGTGTCGTATTCGCGCTGCAGCGCCTGCCGGTTCAGATTAGTCCTGTTGGCGTGTCCCACGTCCCCGCCGCGACGCGAGCCCGACGCGCTGCCCCGACAGGGTGATGAACTCGGTCAACCGGGCGTACTTCGTCCCCCGACCCGTCACATCTTCCCGACACTGTCGTTCTTCCGCCTGACGAGGCACGCGGGACCACGAAAGAGGACGAACGATGCGCGACAAGCACACGGTCATCAGCTCACCGGCGGTGTTCGATCTGATCGCCCCGGATGCTCCGGCGGTCCCCGTGAAGGTCGACCTGAGCTATCAGAGCCGCGACCCCTACGCGGTCCAGGCATCGTTCCGGACCGGCAACGGCTCGGCAGTCGACTGGGTCTTCGCCCGCGACACCCTCCAGGAGGGTCTCCGCGCTCCGTCGGGTACCGGTGACGTCCGGGTGCAGCCCATGCCCCAGCACGCCCACCGGGTGCAGCTGGAGCTGTCGTCGCCGTCCGGCTATGCGGTGTTCACGACCTGCGCGCAGACCCTCGGCGACTTCCTCCGACGCACCTTCGCCGCCGTACCGCACGACACCGAGTGCTCCTGGCTCGACTTCGACGTGGCCCTCTCGGACCTCCTCAACGACTCCGCGCGCGACTGAGTCACAGGTGAGGCGGCCAGCGCCGAGGGGCGGGGGTGGATTGAACCTCACACGAACACTGCGCTAGGATTCTCCTATAGCCGCAGCGGAGACGCTGCATGTGCGGACGTGGCGCAGTGGTAGCGCATCACCTTGCCAAGGTGAGGGTCGCGGGTTCGAATCCCGTCGTCCGCTCGGAGGAACCTCGGGTCCCGTCGGACCTCCTGAAGATGGATCCCGCCTCTTCACAGGGGATTCGGCGGAGTGGCCGAGTGGTTTAGGCAAGGGCCTGCAAAGCCCTGTACGCGGGTTCGATTCCCGCCTCCGCCTCGGGTGATTAGCTCAGTGGGAGAGCGCTTCCTTGACACGGAAGAGGTCACAAGTTCAATCCTTGTATCGCCCACCATTTTTGGTGCAGGTCAGCCCCGGAACCCCGGGGCTGACCTGTTTTCGTGCTAGTACTGCAACGGCAGTCCGGCGTGTCGTGAGAGGCTGAGGCCTGTCCGGCGGTGATGATCATCGCGTGGTCGATGTTGCTGGGTGGGTCGCGTCGTTGGATGCGGTGGTGGAGTTGATCGCGGGCCGGTTCGGTCGGGTCGAGCCGCGCCGCCGGGTCGGGGCGTACTTGCGTGGGCTGCTCGCGGGGTTGGAGCGCAAGAACGGCTGGACGTTGGCCGAGCACGCCGGCGCGGTGTCGCCGGACGGGATGCAGCGGCTGCTGCGCACCGCGGACTGGGATGTCGACGGAGTCCGTGATGATCTGCGCGGATACGTCCTGGACCAGCTCGGGGACCCGTCGGGGGTGTGGATCGCCGACGACACCGGGTTCATCAAGAAGGGTGTGCGCTCGGCTGGGGTGCAGCGCCAGTACACCGGGACCAGCGGGAAGATCGACAACTGTCAGCTCGGGGTGTTCCTGGCCTACGGCAGCTCGCGGGGTCGGGCGCTGGTGGATCGCGAGCTGTACTTGCCGACGTCGTGGACCGAGGACGCCGACCGGTGCGCGGCGGCCGGGGTGCCGGTCGAGGTGGGGTTCGCAACCAAGCCGCAGCTCGCCCTGGAGATGTTGGCCCGCGCGCACGACGCTGGGGTCCTTCACGGCTGGGTCACCGCGGATGAGGCGTTCGGGCAGAACCGGACCTTCCGCGGCTGGCTGGCCGCCCGCGAGGTGCCGTTCGTGCTGGCTACCCGCAGCGACGACTCGCTGACCTGCCCCGACGGGCGCCGCCATCAGGCTAAGCACCTCGCCGCGCTGGCCGGTGACGGGGCGTGGGAGCGGCGCTCGGCGGGTCTGGGCGCGCACGGTGAACGGCTCTACGACTGGGCCGTCCTCGCCCTGGCCGCCACCGCGAAGCCCGACGGGTTGCCGCCCGGGTGGGGCCATTGGCTGCTGGTCCGCCGCCAGATCGACCCGGAGCCGGGCAAGAACCCTGAGCTGGCGTTCTACCGCTACGCCGGCCCCGCAGCGACGCCGGTGCCGGAGCTGATCCGGGTCGCCGCGGCACGGTGGGCGATGGAGGAGTGCTTCCAGACTGCGAAGAACGAAGCCGGGCTCGATCACTACCAGGTCCGCGGCTATCGAGCCTGGTACGCCCACATCACCCTCGCGATGCTC
>JAYSXW010000421.1:0-1076 GCA_043716935.1 Pseudonocardia sp. | reverse complement strand
GTCCAGCAGGCTGGTGAACACCACCGGCAGGGGCACCCCGGGGGCCCCGCGCGTGCGCAGCTCCCTGAGCACCTCGACACCGGACACCGTGCTGTGGTCCAGGCCCTCCCAGAGGCGGCTGTGCAGGCTGCGGGCGGTCTCCTCGAGGCTGCGCTCCCCGACGTCCTCGACGACGATCACCGCGGACGAGGTGAACGGGCCGGCCACACCGTCGACGGCCGCGGGCAGCCGGCTGCGGTGGCTGGTGGTCAGGACGAGCGAGAACGGCCCGGTGGCGACGTGCCGGTCGAGCATCTCGGCGAAGACCGCCAGAACGAGCGCGCTCGGCGAGACCCCCCACTGCGACGCCCGTTCGCGCAGCGCCGTCCAGAGCGGAGCCGCGACGACGTCGTCGAGGGGGCGGCGCCGGTACCCACCTGTGGGCGCGGCAGGCGGGTGGACCAGCACGTCCGGACCGGGTGGCATCCCCTCGAGCCGGTCCAGCCAGAACTCCAGGTCGGCGCGGCGCACCGGGCCCTCGGCTCCCTCCTGGAGCGCGAGCACGCAGTCCCGGAGGGCGACGGCGGGCTCGCCCGGTCCCGATCCGGGGCGGTAGTAGCTCCGCCACCACGTATCCAGCAGGACACCCAGACCGACCCCGTCGGTGATCAGTGCATCGATCCCGAGGTGTACGACGTCCCAGCCACCCGGCCCGACGGACACCTCGATCGCGAACAGGGGCCACTCGTCGGCCTCGCAGGTACGGTGCGACATCCGCGAGCGCGTCGCCTCCACCCGCGCCCGGAACGCCTCGGGTGGATCAGACGAGCCGTCGTGAACGGGCATCGTCCACGCCGGGGACCGCTCCTGCACCCGCTGCCGGTTGTCGGCTCCGAACACCACCCGCAGGACGTCCTGCCGGTCGACGACCTGCTGCCAGGCGGCGCGCAAGCGCTCGACGTCGACATTCTCGACATCGAACTCGCGGTAGATGTGACAGCCCACCGGGTCGGAGGTGAACTCGGGCTGACGGCCGACGAGATAGGCCTCTTGCATCGGGGTCACCGCGAACGGGTCGAACCGGGCGCCGACGTCGG
>JAYSXW010000043.1:0-18734 GCA_043716935.1 Pseudonocardia sp. | reverse complement strand
CGAACGTCGTCCAGCCGACGCCTGGGAACCAGGCCTCCACCCAGGCGTGGGCGTCGGCGGTGCTGACGGAGCGGTAGCCGCCAGCGTCGATCCCGGCGGTGAAGCCGATCGCCACGCGGGCCGGCACGCCGACCGCGCGCAGCATGACCGCCATCGCCGACGCGAACTGCTCGCAGTACCCCGTGCGTCCGACGGTCAGGAACTCGAGCAGCGCATCGCCGCCGGTGCCGGGGGCCGTCCGGAGGCTGTAGGTGAAGGCGCTGCCGGGGCCGGTGAACCAGTCCTGCAGCGCGAGGGCGCGGTCGAAGGCGGTGTCGCGGCCCGCCACGACCCGACCAGCGAGGTCGAGGACCTCCTGCGGCACCCCGTCGAGGGTGAGGTACTCGGGCCCGGCGCCCGCGGTGCCCGATGCGGCGCGCAGTTGCTCGGCGGTCGGGGCCGGCAGGAACGCCCGCTCTGACCAGCCGTCCTCCTCGCGGGGTCGGGTGGTGTAGCCGGTGCCGGAGGCCTCGTCGTACACCCACTGGCCCTCGGGCACGCCCGAGATGTCGAGCGGGAGCCCGTAGAGCGGCAGCCAGTAGTCGCGGAACGCACGATTCTCGACGTAGACCTGCTCGGTGTCGCCGGGCACGTCCGGTGCGGGCGCGTCGAGCGAGCCGGGCAGCGTTGCACCCGGCGCGGGCTGGGTGGCCTGCCAGCCGACGCCGGACACGTAGTCGCGCAGGGTGAGAGCTCGCAGGTAGGTGGGCCGGGGGAGGCCGCGGACACGCAACAACTCGCTGCTGTCGGTCTGTTCCAGCTGCCCTCGCAGCGCCGTGAACGGGCTCAGGCCGATCGAGCCACCGGACCTGCTTTCGCCGGAGCCGGTCAGGAAGCGGCCCGAGGTTCCGACGAATCCGGTGACCGCGCCCGCGCCGAGGGCGAGCACCAGCGCGGCGGCGATGAGCGCGGCGGCGCCGGGGAGCCGTCGCACGGCCCGCGCCCAGCCGCCCGGCCGCGGGTCGTCGCGGGCCACGAGCAGCACCCCGAACCCGAGCGCGGCCGCCACCAACGAGCCCCACGGCAGCAGGTCGTCGGCGAGGGCGGCGGGCACCGCGAAGACGGCGAGCAGCGGCACGCCGGCTGCGGCGGGAGCGGCGGCCCCGACGGCGGCGAGCTGCACCGCGATCGTCAGCAACCCGAACGCCGCGGTGACCAGGAAGAGGATCTCGGGCGTGGCGGGCACGGGCGCGAAGCCGGTGTTGATCTGGCTGCCGGCGCCGGCGACGAGCGCTCCGAAGGTGTCGAATGACGTGGGTCCGGGCAACAGCCCGAGCAGTCCGTCGTCGGAGAACAGGACCGTGAGCAGCATGAGGACGGCCGCGCCCTGCCCGGCGGCCACGACCACCGAGCCGAAGCGGTGCAGCGCCAGGCCGACCGCGACGACGGCGGCGGCGACGCCCAGCGCGCAACCGAACCACCCCCCGCCCTGCACGACGGCCCCCACCGGCACGCCGGCGAGCAGCACCGCGAGCCCGGACGCGGTGGACGTGACCCAGGGCAGCCGTGCGGCCGCCGGGGCGGGCGGAGCGGGCGGGCCGGGCCGGACGACGGTGGTGGTCACGACGCTGTCCGGGTCGCGACGGCGGTGAGGTGCGCCCAGACCACATCGGGTTCGGTGCCCGCCGTCGCGACCGTGACGTACCAGCCGGCCCTGCGCAGAGTTGCGGCGCTCGTGGTGGCGTGGCCGGGCGCACGGGAGGGATCCCATGACGCCGTGTCGAGCAGCACCGCGTGACCGGCGGTGGCCCGCCGCCCCAGCAGCGCCTCGACCTGGCCCGGCCCGAGATCGCCCAGCACGGCGATCACGTCGGCGCGGGCGTGTATCTCCGGACCGTCGAGTCCCGGGCGCGTGGCCGGGCCCAGCGCCGCCAGCACGTCCAGCAGGGGGTCGAGGGCCGGGGCGGTGCCCGGCCCGGTCAGCGACGTCCCGTCCTCGGTGACCAGGCTGAGCGGTTCGCCCCGGCCGATCAGGTGGGCGCAGATGCTCGCGACCAGCGAGACGGCGAACTCCAGGCTGCAGTCGGCGCCGCCGCCGCGGTGGGCGGCGTCGCGCCGGTCCAGCAGGACGGTGACGCCGCCCCGCCACGGCCGTTCCTCCAACCGCACCATCAGTTCGTCGTGGCGGGCGGTGCTGCGCCAGTGGACGCGGCGCAGCTCGTCGCCGTGGTGGTAGGGCCGCACGAGGACGTCCGAGGCGCCCTGTCCCTGGTGGGCGAGCGCGGCGCCGGGTGTGCCCTGGCCGGCGCCGAGCGCCTTGGGCAGTCCGACGAGCGGGACCACCCGGGGCAGCACCAGCAGCCGATCGGCGGCGGCAAGCTCCTGCTCGAACTCGGCGAGGCCGAGCGGGTCGGTGGCGCGGGCCGCCAGCGGCCCGATGCGATGCACGCCACGCAGCCGCGGCGCCAACGGGTAGCGCAGCCGGGTCCCGCCGCGTCCGGAGAGCCGGTGCACGGTGAACCGGGGTGGGGCGTCCGGCACGGGCCCGACGGCATCGGGGACGTCGTCGGAGACCCGCAGCGCCCCCAGCAGCGGACCGCCGTGCAGTGTCAGCTCCACCGCGAGTTCCTGGCCGACGGCCAGCCGGGCGGGGTCGAGCGCGCGCAGCACCCGCACGGTGCGCCGGGTCCGGGTGGCGATCAGCAGCGCCAGCAACGGCAGGAGCGCGACGAACACCCCGACCCGCAGCAGGTCGCGCTCGTCGAGGATCACCGCGCACACCGCCGTCGCGCCCCCGCCGGCGAGCAGGCAGCGGCCCCGGGTGGTGAGGCCCGTGAACCGACCATTCCGGCGCGTTTCGTCGTCCGGCGGCCCGGCGCGGTCGGTCATGCCGGTCAGACCGGCCGGGTGGGCACCGGCACCGGCTGGCGGCCCAGCAACCCGCGGACGATGTCGACGGTGGAGCGACGCGATGCGGTCGCGTCGGCTGAGAGCAGCAGGCGGTGCGCGAGCACGTGGACGGCGACGGCCTGGACGTCGTCGGGCACGACGAACCCGCGCCCCGCCAGCGCCGCCTGCGCCTTCGCGGCCCGCACGAGCTGCAGGGTGGCGCGCGGCGACGCTCCGAGCCGCAAATCGGGCAGCCGGCGCGTGGCGCTCACCAGCTCCATGCAGTACTGCCGCACCTCGGGCGCGATGTGGACCCGGCGCACGGCCTCGACGACCGCACGGACCCGACGGGCGTCGGTGACGGGCCGCAACGTCTCCAGCGGATCGGAAGCGGCATGCTCGTCGATCATCGCGAGCTCGGCGGCGGCGTCGGGGTAGCCGACCGACACCCGTGCGGTGAACCGGTCCCGCTGGGCCTCGGGCAGGGGGTACGTACCGTCCATCTCGATCGGGTTCTGCGTGGCGACGACCATGAACGGGCTGGCCAGCGCGTAGGTGGCACCGTCGACGGTGACCTGGTGCTCGGCCATGCATTCCAGCAGCGCCGACTGCGTCTTGGGGGATGCGCGGTTGATCTCGTCGGCGATCACGACGTTGGCGAACACCGGCCCGGGCCGGAACTCGAACTCGTTGGTCTGTCGGTTGAAGATCGACATGCCGGTGATGTCGCCGGGCAGCAGGTCCGGGGTGAACTGCACCCGGCTCACCGCGCAGTCGATGGAGCGGGCCAGGGCCTTGGCCAGCGACGTCTTGCCGACCCCGGGCACGTCCTCGATGAGCAGGTGCCCCTCGGCGAGCATCGTGACCAGCGCGATCCGCACGACTTCGGGCTTGCCGACGATCACGCGCTGGATGCTGCCCGCGATGCGGCCGCACACCTCGGCCACCTCGGCCGGTCCGACGGCCCCGTCGCCCCGGCTCTCGATCCGCCCGTCGATCCGGCCTTCCAGCCTGGCGTCCGCCCCGTCCTCGACGCTCGAGCGGCCACTGGTGGTGGTCACGTCCCCTCCTCGCACTCGCCTGGATCCGGCATCCCCGTCCGGCACTCCCGGCCAGTCTGTCAAACCATGGGCCGGGCGGACCCTCGATGGGGTGGGTGACGCCGCCCCACCCTGCCCCACCCGGACGCCGCACGCTGCCGCACGCTCGCGATCCGGTCGATCGGTCCTGCCTCCACCGCGGTCGACATGCGCGCTGGGCGTCACGCGGACGGGCGGCGGAGCAACTCCCCCCACCTTTCCCCACCCGCCCTGAGCTGCACTTCTTCCGGTTCAGGCTGGTGGAGGAGCTGTTCTCGGCGGTTGACGGTGGAGGGAAGTGGGGTAGTGTGGTGATCGCTGGGACATACGGGTGCCGTAGGTGGAGGTGGGCCGATGTTCCTCGGCACCTACACCCCGAAATTGGACGACAAGGGGCGGCTCACACTGCCCGCGAAGTTCCGCGACGAGCTGCGAGGCGGTCTGATGATCACGAAGGGGCAAGACCACTGCCTGTACGTGTTCACCAGGGACGCCTTCAACGATCTCGCGGCCAAGGTGGCGTCGGCGCCTCTGACCAACGAGGCGGCGCGCGCATTCCAGCGCAACCTGTTCTCCGGCACCGACGACCAGAACCCCGACGGCCAGGGCCGCATCGCCATCAACGCGGAGCTGCGGCGCTACGCGGGGCTCAGCAAGGACTGCGTGGTGATCGGTGCGTTCACGCGCGCCGAGATCTGGGACGCACAGGCCTGGCAGCGCTACCAGGACGAGCACGAGGACGCCTTCTCGCAGGCTCAGCAGGAGGTGCCCGGTCTGCAGTGACCAGCACCTGCAGGACCCGACGGCGCCACCTCCCGGCGGCCCTGGCATCACTTCCCCGGTGCCAGGTTCGCCGGGAGGGGGCGTCGCCGGTGGCCGGCCGGGAGTCCGGGCCGCTGACGAGGATGGACGGCGCGGGGCCGGGCTGACGGGTTCGGGACACGGGTGAGGGAGGGGTCGCTGTGGGGCAGCACCCCGACCGGGACGATCGCGACCGCTTCGATCGCAGCGATCGCGACCGGGACGATCCCAGTCGGAACGACCCGGGCGGGAACGCGTCGGCTGGGGCCGGGCACGTTCCCGTGGCCCTGCGCCGCGTCGTCGACCTTCTCGCCCCTGCCCTCGCCGATCGGCCCGCCGTTCTGGTGGACGCCACCCTCGGCCTGGGCGGGCACTCCGCCGCGCTGCTTGCGGCGCATCCGCAGCTGACGGTCGTCGGGCTGGACCGTGATCGCGACGCGCTCGCCCTGGCGGGCCGTCGGCTCGTCGCGTACGCCCAGCGCACCCACCTGGTGCACGCCGTGTTCGACCGGATCGCCGACGTCCTCGTGGAGCTGGGGCTGCCCCGCGTCGACGGCGTGCTGTTCGACCTCGGAGTCTCGTCGCTGCAGCTCGACGTGGAGGAGCGCGGCTTCTCCTACTCCCGGGACGCCGACCTCGACATGCGGATGGACCCCAGCGGCGGGCCCACCGCCGCCGAGGTGCTCAACACCTACCCGGTGCCGGCCCTGGCCCGGGTCCTGCGCGAGTACGGCGAGGAACGGTTCGCCGGCCGGATCGCCTCCGCTGTGGGACGCCGCCGGGAGTCCGAACCGTTCCGGCGCAGCGCCGACCTCGTCGAGCTGCTCTACGCCACGGTGCCCGCAGCGTCGCGACGTACCGGCGGGCATCCCGCGAAGCGGACGTTCCAGGCGCTGCGCATCGAGGTGAACGGCGAGCTCGACGCCCTGCGTGCCGCGCTGCCCGCCGCCGTCGACGTGCTGGCGCTCGGCGGCCGAATCGTGGTGCTGGCCTACCACTCGCTCGAGGACCGGATCGCCAAGCGGGAGCTGGCGGCGCGGTCGGTCTCGACCACGCCCGTCGACCTGCCCGTCGAGCTGCCCGGCCACGGCCCCGAGCTGCGGCTGTTGGTCCGCGGGTCGGAACAGGCCGGCGAGGACGAGATCGCCGACAACCCGCGGGCCGCCTCGGTGCGGCTGCGGGCGGCGGAACGGGTGCGGGAGACGGCATGAACGACGTCGGCGCCGGGCGCGTCAGCGGGATCAGGGTCATCGGCGGGATCAGGGGCATCAGCGTGACCAGCGGCATCAGCGGGACGACGGGGGGAGCAGCGACATGAGTGCACCGGTGACCGAACGCGTCCGCGCCGGGAGCGGGACATGGCGTGCGCGTGCCGTCACCATCCCGGCGCAGCGCGGTTCCACCCGGTCGGGCCCGGCCGTTGCGCTGCCCACGCCGCGGACTCACACCGGCCGGGCGGCGACCCGGGCCTACGCCCGGCGTGAGGACCGGCTGCGTCGGCTCATCGGGGGACCGGCCCGGTCGACCCGGACCGCTGCGCCGGCCGGGCGCGCCCAGTTCGTCCTGCTGGTGATGGCGCTGCTGGGTGTCGGGCTGGTGGCCACGCTGTGGCTCTCGACGGCCGCAGCCGCCGACTCCTACCGGCTGGAGGCGGCCCGCGCGTCCACCGGGCTGCTCAGCGCGCAGCAGGAGCGGCTGCAGAGGGAGGTCGCAGCGGCAGGATCGGCCACCGAGCTGGCGCGTCGCGCCGCCGCGCTGGGCATGGTCCCGACGCAGGACAACGCGCGCCTGGTCGTCGCCCCGGAAGGGACCGTCACGCTGGTCGGTGAGCCACGGGCCGCAACCGCACCCGCTCCGGTCGTCCTGCCGGCCCCGCCGGTCGCGTCCGTCCCGCCGGTCCCGCCGGTCGCCCCCGGCGTCCCGGCTCCGAACGTTGCCGTGCCGAACGTTGCCGTGCCGAACGTTGCCGTGCCGAACGCTGCCGATCGGGGGGTCGCGCTGGCGGCCGCTGCCCCCGTCGCCCCCGGTACCGACCGCACGGCGGCCGGCACCACCGGCACGGGCGCGGGCTGATGACCACCGCCCCGCCCCGGCCGCGGGCCGACGGCGCGGCGCGTCCGGCGCCACCCCGCCGACCGGGTGGTCCACGGCGTCCGGGGTCGGTGGCGGCGACCTCACACCGGCGGTTGAAGGTCGGACGGATCGTGCTGGTCGTCGTGCTCGCGATCGCGATGCTGCGACTGATCACGGTCCAGACCGTCCTGTCGGGTTCGCTGATCGCGGCCCGGGAGCGGCAGACGTCGACCACCGAGCACCTGTGGGCCGACCGTGGGGAGATCCTCGACCGCACCGGCACACCGCTGGCGTTCAGTGTCGCGGCCCGCCAGCTCGACACGAACCCGCAGGCGATCACCCACGACCGGGCCGCGGACGCCCCGGCCTACCTCGCGGAGATGGCGTCGGCCGTGGCGGAGGCCAGCGGCCAGGACGCCGCCGCCCTGCTGGCGACGCTGACCCCCGACAAGAAGTACGTGGTGCTGGCGAAGGTGGTGGACCCAGACGTCGCCACGGCGTTGAAGGCGCGCTTCCCGGAGCTCGCCGCGTCGAACCGGGAGAACCGCCAGTACCCGGCGGCCGAGCTGGCTTCGAACGTCGTCGGGGCCGCCACCTGGGACGCGGAGGCGCGCAAGCTCGTCGGGCGGGTCGGGCTGGAGAGCGCGCGGGACAACGCCCTGGCCGGGTCGGAGGGGCTGCGCATCTCCGACACCGCCGAGGGCGCCGACGCGGTGATCCCCGGGACGGTCCGCTTCGAGCGGGCCGCGGTCCCGGGCTCGACCTTGCAGCTCACGCTGGACTCCGACCTGCAGTTCACCGTCCAGCGCGACCTGTCCGACTACGTGGCGCGGACCGGAGCGAAGCCGACGTCGTCGGCAGTGGTCCTCGACGCCCGTAGCGGCGAGGTGCTCGCCATGGCCAACGGCGCCACCTTCGACCCCCGCGACGTATTAAGGGCCGACCCGACGGCGCTGGCCAACCCGGCCGTGCAGAGCCCCTTCGAGCCGGGGTCGGTGAACAAGGTCGTCACGATGGCGGCGGCACTGGAGTACGGCGTCGCGAAGCCCGACGACGTCCTGTCGGTGCCCGGCAGCATCAAGGTCGCCGACCGCACCGTCAGCGACGCCTGGAACCACGGCATCGACCGCTACACCCTGACCGGCGTGCTGGCGAAGTCGTCGAACGTCGGGACGATCATGACGGCGCGGAAGGTCGGCGAGGAACGGTTCGCCGACATGCTCGTGCGGTTCGGGGTGGGTGAGAAGAGCGGCGTCGGCCTGCCGGGCGAGAGCGCGGGGTACGTGCCGCCGCGCGCGACCTGGTCGGGTTCGACCTTCGGGAACCTGCCGATCGGGCAGGGTCTGTCCGTGACGACCCTGCAGATGGCGGGCATGTACCAGGCCGTCGCCAACGGCGGGCTGCGCATTCCGCCGCGGATCGTCTCGTCCACGACCGGCCCGGACGGTGTCCGGATCGTCGCCCCCGCGCCGCAGGGGGTCCAGGTGATCTCCCCGGCGACGGCCTCGACGCTCCGGTCGATGCTCACCGCCGTCACCCAGAACGTCCGCGGGCAGCGCGGCACCGGTACCGCCGCCGCCGTGCCCGGCTACGGGGTGGCGGGAAAGACCGGCACCGCCCAGCAGGTCGACCCCCGGTGCAAGTGCTACTCGGCGTCGACGTACTGGATCACCTTCGCCGGCATGTTCCCGGCCCGGGACCCCCGCTACGTCGTTGCGATCATGCTTGACGCCCCGGTCGGCGGCACCAGCGCCGCGCCCCTGTTCCACGACATCGCCACCTTCCTGGCCCAGCGCGACCAGCTACCGGTCAGCGCCGACCCCACGCCCGTCCAGCAGCTCCAGCTCCCCTGACCGCCCGCGAGTCGGGGTGTGGGCGCGCACGAGTCGGGGTGTTCCGGCGACCCGCACGGAAGGGCTTGCACCCCGACTCGTGCGCAGCTTGACCCCAACTCGCGCGCACGCGGGCCCCGACCCACGGGCACGGGCACGGGCGCCAGCCAGACCCACAACTCACGGGGCGGCGGGTGGTCGGGCGGTGGCGGTGGGTGGTCGGGCGCGGTGTGCGGGGGGGACGCCGTCGGCGCCGGGCCGGGTGCGCGGACGGGCTCGGCGGACGTCGCCGGTAGCCTCCCGGCCGTGTCACCCGCCCGTTCCGCCCCCGCCGCGACGACGGCCCTGACGACCCTGAGCCGGCCGCGCTCGGTCGCGCCGATAGACATCGCCGTCCTCGGGGCGGCCGTGGACGCCGCCCTGTCGACCCCCGCGGCCGGGGCCGTCACCGGCCTGACGCTGCGCGCGTCGGAGGTCCGGCCCGGCGACCTGTTCGCCGCCCTGCCCGGCTCCCGCGCCCACGGTGCCGACTTCGTGGAAGCGGCCCGCGACGCCGGCGCGGCGGCCGTCCTCACCGATCCCGCCGGCGCGGTCCGGGCCGCCGACGTACTGGGCGAGGTCCCGGTGCTCGTCCATCCCCGCCCCCGGGACGTGCTCGGTGCGGTCGCCGCGCTCGTCTACGGCGACCCGTCGGCGCGGCTGTCGGTGCTGGGTGTGACCGGGACCAGCGGCAAGACCACCGTCGCGCACCTGCTGGAGGCCGGGCTCGCCGGCGCGGGCCGCTCGACCGGGCTGCTGGGCACCGTCTGCACCCGGGTGCTCGGCGAGCGGCTGCCCAGCGCGTTCACCACACCGGAGGCCCCCGACCTGCAGGCCCTGCTCGCGGTCATGGCCGAGGCGGGGGTCACCGACGTGGCCATGGAGGTCTCCAGCCACGCGCTCGCGCTCGGCCGGGTGGCGGGTACGCGGTTCGCGGTGGCCGCGTTCACGAACCTGTCGCAGGACCACCTCGACTTCCACCACGACATGGAGGACTACTTCGAGGCCAAGGCCGCGCTGTTCGACGGCCGGGCGCGCCACGCCGTGATCTGCGTCGACGACGAGTGGGGACGCCGGCTGGCCGCCCGGGTGCCGGACGCGGTCACCGTGTCCACCGCCGGCCCCGCCGACTGGACCGCGGCCGGCGTCACGACCGGGTCCGACGGGTCCCAGTCGTTCACGGCGGCGACCCCGGCGAGCCTGGCGCTACCGGTGCGCCTGGCGCTACCGGGCGCCTTCAACGTGGCCAACGCCCTGGTCGCGCTCGCCTGCCTGGACGCGGTCGGCGTAGCGCCGCAGGCGGCTGCGGCCGCATTCGTGCACCTGGCGGTGCCGGGTCGAATGCAGCGCGTCGACGTCGGGCAGCCGTTCCTCGCGGTGGTCGACTACGCCCACAAGCCCGCCGCCGTCGCCGCCCTGCTCGACACCCTTCGTGCCCAGGCGTCGGGACGGCTGCTGGTCGTTCTCGGCTGTGGGGGCGACCGGGACCGGGGCAAGCGCCCGCTGATGGGTGCGGCCGCTGCGGGGCGGGCCGAGCTGCTGGTCGTCACCGACGACAACCCACGCTCCGAGGACCCCGGCGAGATCCGCGCCGCGATGCTGACGGGCGCGTGCGCCGAGCCGGGCCGCGGCGAGGTCCGCGAGATCGGCAACCGGCGGGCCGCCATCGCCGCCGTCGTCGCGGCCGCCCGTCCCGGGGATGTGGTGGTCGTGGCGGGCAAGGGACACGAGACGGGCCAGGAGATCCATGGGGTCATCCACCCCTTCGACGACGTCGCGGAGCTCTCGGCCGCGCTGCAGGGCCGGTAGTGCCGCCCGCCCCGACGAACGGACACGAAACCAGCATGGATGTGCCCGAACCGATCCCCTGCGAGTGCACGGCGGGGGTGGGGTCGTGATCCCGATGCGCCTGGCGGAGATCGCCGCCGTGACGGGTGGACGCCTGCACCGGGCCCGCGGCGACGAGGTGGTGACGGCCGTGGAGTTCGACTCCCGCGCCATCGCGCCGGGTGGGCTGTTCCTCGCCCTGCCCGGGGAGCGATCCGACGGCCACGACTTCGCCGCCGCCGCTGTCGCGGTCGGGGCGGTCGGGGTGCTCGCGGCGCGGGAGGTCGACGCGCCCGCCGTGATCGTTCCCGCCGTCCCGCGCGCCACCGGCACCGCCCTCGACGACCATGACCCTTCCGGCGCCGGCGCGGCCGTGCTCACCGCGCTCGCCGCCGTCGCGGGCCACGCCGTGGCGGCGCTGCCGGGACTGACCGTCATCGGCGTCACGGGCAGCTCGGGCAAGACGTCCACGAAGGACCTGATCGCCGCCGTCGTCACGCCGCTCGGGCCGACCGTCGCACCGCCCGGGTCGTTCAACAACGAGCTGGGCCTGCCCTGGACGGCATTGCGGGCCGGCGTGGACACCCGGCACCTGGTTCTGGAGTTCTCCGCCCGGGGCACCGGCCACATCGCGGCGCTCGCCATGGCCGTGCCCCCGCGGATCGGCGTGGTGCTCAACGTCGGCCACGCGCACGTGGGCGAGTTCGGGTCCGTCGATGCGATCGCGATCGCGAAGGGCGAGCTGGTCGAGGCGCTACCTGCGGGCGGCGTCGCCGTCCTCAACGCCGACGACCCGCGGGTGGCTGCCATGGCGTCGCGCACCGCGGCACGCGTGGTGACGTTCGGGTGCGGCTCTGCCAGCACCGCAGACCGCAACACCGGAGACCGCACCGTCGACGTCGCCGCCGAGGACGTGGTGCTCGACGGCGGCCGCGCCCGGTTCACCCTCCTCACCGCCGCCGGCCGGGCGCCCGTGGCACTGCGGCTGGTGGGCGCCCACCACGTCGGCAACGCCTTGGCCGCGGCCGCGGTCGCCCTCGAGCTGGGCGGCACGCCCGCGGGCATCGCCGCCGCGCTGTCCGGGGCGGAGCCGACGTCGCGGTGGCGGATGGAGGTCAGCGAGCACGCCGACGGCGTAACGGTGATCAACGACGCCTACAACGCCAATCCCGAGTCGATGCGTGCGGCGCTGGAGGCGCTGGTGGCGATGGCGGGTGCCCGCCCGAGCGACACGGGCGGACCGGCCGGCGCGGATGGTGACGCGCCTCCCGCCGGTCCCAGGAGCGAGGGCGGGGTCGACGGCGTCGGCGGGTCCGGTCCGGGAGCTGCGGCCGGCCAGCGGAACGGCTCCGGCCCGCGGCGGACGTGGGCCGTGCTCGGCCGGCTCGAGGAGCTGGGCGACGAGGCTCCTGCCGCCCACGCGGTGACGGCCGCGTTCGCGCGGGAGCTCGGCGTCGACGAGATCGTGTCGGTGGACTGCCCGGAGTACGGCGTGCCCAGGGCGACCGCCGATCTCGACGCGGCGCTGGCGCTGCTGCGGGCCGAGCTGCGGCCCGGCGACGTGGTGCTGGTCAAGGCGTCGCGGGCCGCGGGCCTGGAGCGGCTGGCGGCCGGGCTGAAGCCGGTGAACCGATGAGGGGGGTGTTCATCGCCGCGGGCGCGGCGCTGGCCGTGTCGATCCTGCTCACGCCGTATCTCATCCGGTTCTTCTCGCAGCAGGGTTTCGGCCAGGAGATCCGTGCCGACGGCCCGCAGAGCCACCAGGCCAAGCGGGGCACGCCGACGATGGGCGGGGTCGCCATCCTCGTCGCGATCTGGGCGGGGTACCTGCTCTCGCACCTGGTCACGGCCGAGCCGATCACGCCGTCGGCGCTGCTGGTGCTGTTCCTGACCACGGCGCTCGGCATCGTCGGTTTCCTCGACGACTTCATCAAGCTCCGCCGGGCCCGCAACCTGGGCCTCAGCGCATCGTCGAAGATCATCGGTCAGGTGCTGACGGCGTCGGTGTTCGGGATCTTCGCCCTGCGGTTCGCCAACGCCGACGCACTCACGCCGGCGTCGGCGAACCTGTCGTTCGTCCGCGACATCACGGTGCTCTCGTTCGGCGCTGTCGGGTTCGTGCTGCTGGCGAACCTGGTCATCGCGGCCTGGTCGAATGCGGTGAACCTGACCGACGGTCTCGACGGGCTGGCCGCCGGCACCGCCGCGATGGTGCTGGCCACCTACGTGATCATCGGGTTCTGGCAGTTCCGCAACAGCTGCTCGCTCGCCGCCGCCGCGGGCTGCTACCAGGTGCGCGATCCGCTGGACGTCGCCCTCGTCGCGGCCGCCGGGATGGGCGGCTGCATCGGGTTCCTGTGGTGGAACGCCGCACCCGCCCGGATCTTCATGGGCGACACCGGGTCGCTGGCGCTGGGCGGGTTGATCGCGGGCCTGTCGATCGTGACGCGCACGGAGCTGCTGCTGGTGGTGATCGGCGGGGTGTTCGTCGTCGAGGCGCTGTCGGTGGCGGTGCAGATCGCGGTGTTCCGCACCAGCCGGCGACGGGTGTTCCGGATGGCGCCGTTCCACCACCACTTCGAGCTGGCCGGGTGGGCCGAGACGACCGTGATCATCCGCTTCTGGCTGCTGGCGGCCATGTGCGCGGCCCTGGGGCTGGGCCTGTTCTACAACGAGTGGCTGACGGCGGCCGCATGAGCCGGCGGCCGCGGTGAGGGTCGGCGAGTTGCGCGGAGCCGCCGTGCTCGTGGCCGGGGCGGGGGTGTCGGGGCTCGCGGCGGCCACCGCCTTGCTGGCCCTCGGCGCGCGCGTCACCGTCTCCGACGTCGATACCGCCCGACTCACCGGCCTGCCCGACGGGGCGCGGCCGGGGCCCGACGAGCTGGACCCCGGCACCGCCCTGGTCGTCACCGGGCCCGGGCGGCGGCCCGACCACCCGCTCGTTGCCGCGGCGGCCGCCGCAGGCGTGCCGATGGTGGGGGAGCCGGAGCTGGCCTGGTGGATCGGCCGGTCGTTGCCCCGCCCGCCCGCCTGGCTCGCGGTGACCGGCACCAACGGTAAGACCACCACCGTCGGGATGCTGGCCGCGATCCTGCATGCCGCCGGCCGCGACGCCGTGGCCTGCGGCAACATCGGCCATCCCGTCGTCACGGCGGTGGGGGAGGGTCGGGAGGTGCTGGCGGTGGAGCTGTCGAGCTTCCAGCTGCACTGGTCGCCGTCGCTGCGGCCGGTGGCGGGCTGCGTGCTCAACGTCGCGGAGGACCACCTCGACTGGCACGGCTCGATGGCCGCCTACGCCGCCGCAAAGGCGCGGGCGCTGGTCGGGCCCGTTGCGATCGCCGGGGTGGACGACGCGCCCGCCGCGGCCCTGCTCGCGGCATCGCCGGCGGCCCGCAAGGTGGGTGTCACGCTCGGGGAACCGGGGCCGGGGCAGCTCGGCGTCGTCGACGGGGTGCTGGTGGACCGGGCCTTCACCGCAGACGTCGGTGCGCGCGACGGCCCCGGGCCGGGCGGCGCGGGCCCGAGCGGCGAGCCGGCCGGGCGGCGGCTGGCCGAGGTCACCGCGATCCACCCGGGCGGCCCGTCGGGCATCACCGACGCCCTGGCGGCAGCCGCACTCGCCCGCGCCGTCGACGTCCCGGCCGACGCCGTCGCGAAGGGACTCGAGGACTTCCGGCCCGGCCCGCACCGCAGCACCGTCGTCGGGGAGGTGGGCGGGGTGCGGTTCGTCGACGACTCCAAGGCCACCAACCCGCACGCCGCCGACGCCGCCCTGGCTGCGCTCCGCGGCACGCCGGTCGTCTGGATCGTCGGCGGCCTGCTCAAGGGCGCGTCGGTCGACGACCTCGTCGCCCGGCGCGCCGGCGGGTTGCGGGCCGCGGTCATGATCGGCGTCGACCGCACGGCGATCCGGGCTGCGCTCGCGCGACACGCGCCCGATCTCCCCGTCGCCGAGGTCGAGGCGGGCGATCATCACCCCATGACCACCGCCGTGCGGCGCGCCGCGGTCCTTGCGCGGTCGGGCGACGTCGTGCTGCTCGCCCCGGCCGCCGCGTCGATGGACCAGTTCATCGACTACGCCGAGCGTGGCCGCGCCTTCGCGTCGGCCGTCGGGACCCTGCTGTGACGCGGAGCGGCGGGACAGCCGCGACCGGCACCCCCCGGGCCGCGACGGCCGGGCCCGTGAGGTCCGGGGGCGGGACCCGCGACGGGTCACGCGCTCGGCGACCTCTGACCGGCTTCCGTGCCGCCGTCGGCCGGGCCAGCACGGCGCTCGGGCTGTGGCTGCGCCGGCCGTTGACCTCGCTGCACCTGGTGCTCGGCCTGTTCGGGCTGCTGACGTTGTTCGGGCTGGTCATGGTGCTCTCGGCGTCGGCGGTCGTGTCCTACACCGCCGACGGGTCGTCCTACCAGATCTTCAACCGGCAGCTGATGTTCTGCGTGCCCGGCGTCCTGCTGTTCTGGCTGGGCCTGCGGATCCCGCCCAAGCGGCTACGGGCCATGGCGCCTGCCGCCCTGGCCGTCGGGGTGGTGGCGCTCGTCGCGGTGCTGGTGTTCGGGGTGGAGCGGGGCGGGTCACGTGGTTGGTTCGCGATCGGGCCGTTCTCGGTGCAGCCCGCCGAAGCCGCGAAGGTGGCGCTGACGATGTGGGGCGCCCACGTCCTCGTGGCCCGCCGGGCGGTGATGCACCGCTGGAAGTACGCGCTGTCCCCGGTGGTGCCGGTCACCGCCCTGCTGCTGACGTTGCTGGTGCTCCAGCCGGACCTGGGCGGGGCCGTCACCCTCGGCATCGTGCTGGTGGCGCTCCTGTTCTTCGGCGGCGCGCCGCTGCGGCTGCTCGGGCTGATCGCGACCGGTGCGGCGGCCGGCGCAACGGTGCTGGCGCTCACGGCCGGCTACCGCTCGGCCCGCATCTCCGCTTTCCTGTCGCCGGGCACCGTCGACCCGCAGGATGGCGGCTTCCAGGCCAGGCAGGCGCTCTACTCGCTGGCCGACGGCGGGCTGTTCGGCGTCGGGCTCGGGCAGGGCCGGTCCAAGTGGAGCTACCTGCCCAACGCCCACAACGACTTCATCTTCGCGATCATCGGCGAGGAGTTGGGCTTCCTCGGAGCGTTCGCGGTGCTGCTGCTGTTCGCGACGCTCGCCTACACCGGCATGCGGATCGCGGCGCGCAGCGCGGACCCGTGGCTCCGGCTCGTCGTGGCGACGTCCACGACGTGGCTGGTGGCGCAGGCCGCCATCAACATCTCCTACGTCGTGGGCCTGCTGCCGGTGACCGGGCTGCAGCTGCCGTTGATCTCCTCAGGGGGTACCTCGCTCGTGGTCACCATGTTCGTGTTCGGGATCCTCGCCAACGCCGCACGCCACGAACCGGAGGCCGTCGCCGCGTTGCGCCAGCACGGCCAGGGCCGCGTGGCCCGCCTGCTCCTGCTGCCCCCGCCGCAGCCCTACCAGGCGCCGGTCGCGGCGCGGAGCCACGTCCGATGACATCCGTGGTCGTGGCCGGGGGCGGCTCCGCGGGGCATATCGAGCCGGCCCTCGCCCTCGCCGACGCCGTCCGCCGCCTGGATCCCGGGGCGCGCATCACCGCGCTGGGCACCGAACGCGGGCTCGACACCACGCTGATCCCGGCTCGCGGCTACGACCTGGAGCTGATTCCGGCGGTCCCGCTGCCGCGCCGGCCCTCGGGTGACCTGCTGCGGCTGCCCGGCCGGATCCGCGAAGCGATCGTGCGGGTGCGGGAGGTGCTGCGCCGGGTCGACGCCGACGTCGTGGTCGGCTTCGGCGGCTACGTCGCGCTGCCCGCCTACCTCGGGGCGCGCGGTCGCGTCCCGATCGTCGTGCACGAGGCCAACGCCCGCGCGGGACTGGCCAACAAGGTCGGTGCCCGGTTCGCGGAGCGGGTGGTCGCCGCCGTACCGGGCAGCGGTCTGGCCGGCGCGGAGGTGCTCGGCATCCCGCTGCGGCGGGCCGTCACCGCCCTGGACCGGCGGGCGCTGCGGGCCGGCGCCCGCGCCCGCTACGGCCTGCCCCCGACCGGCCCGGTGCTGCTGGTGTTCGGCGGCTCCCAGGGTGCCCGCACGCTCAACGCCGCCCTCGCCGCAGCGCTCCCGGGGCTGCTCTCGGCCGGGATCGCGGTGCTGCACGCGCACGGGCGCGACGGCGTCGCCGCCCCCGCCGCGGCCGGCTACGTCCCGCTGCCCTACATCGACGACATGCACCTCGCCTACGCCGCCGCCGACGCCGTGCTCGGGCGCGCCGGTGCGATGACGGTGGCCGAGGTCTCCGCCGTCGGGCTGCCCGCGGTCTACGTGCCGCTGCCGCACGGCAACGGCGAGCAGGCGCTCAACGCGGGCCCGGTCGTCGCGGCCGGTGGGGGAGTGCTCGTGGGCGACGCCGATCTCACCGGCGAACGGGTGCTCGCCGAGCTCGTGCCGCTGCTCACCGACCCCGCGCGGCTCGCCGCGATGGGTGCCGCGGCCCGGGCGTCCGGGCACGCCGACGCCGACGAGCGGCTCGCGCGCGTCGTCCTCGACGCGATCGGCGTGCGGCGGTGAACGGCGTGACGCTCCACGACCGCGTGCACCTGATCGGCATCGGCGGAGCCGGGATGAGCGGCATCGCCCGCATCCTGCTCGCCCGCGGGGCGACCGTGTCCGGGTCGGACGCCAAGGAGTCGCGCGCCGTGCTCGCGCTGCGGGCGCTGGGCGCCCGGGTGGAGGTCGGCCACGACGCCGCGCACCTGCCCGACGCCCCGGCCACCGTCATCGTCTCCACCGCCATCCGGGAGACCAACCCCGAGCTGGCCGCCGCGCGGTCCCGTGGGCTCGACGTCGTGCACCGGGCCACGGCCCTGGCCGCGCTCACCACCGGGCGCCGGCTGGCCGCGGTCACCGGCACCGCCGGGAAGACCACCACCACCTCGATGCTGACCGTCGCTCTGCAGCACGCCGGGCTCGACCCTTCGTTCGCCATCGGGGGTGACCTCGCGGCGTCCGGATCGGGGGCGCACGAGGGCACCGGCGACGTGTTCGCCGTCGAGGCCGACGAGAGCGACGCGTCGTTCCTGGCGTTCTCCCCGCAGGTCGCCGTCGTCACC
This sequence comes from Pseudonocardia sp., assembly GCA_043716935.1. Classification (GTDB taxonomy): domain Bacteria; phylum Actinomycetota; class Actinomycetes; order Mycobacteriales; family Pseudonocardiaceae; genus Pseudonocardia. Next base: position 1,116 of record JAYSXW010000043.1, on the reverse strand, counting down.
AACATCGAGCCCGACCATCTCGACCACTACGGCACCGCCGAGGCCTACACCGCTGCGTTCCGGTCGTTCCTCGACCGTATCGTGCCCGGTGGCACGCTCGTGACCTGCGCCGACGACCCCGGCGCGGTCGCGCTGGCTGGGGTCGCGGTGGAACGGGGCATCACCGTGCGCCGCTATGGTCGCGGCGCCGGGACCGATGCGCAGCTGGCCGACTTCCGCCCCGACGGCAGCGGTGCCCGGATCGCGCTGCGCCACGCCGGGGTCGAGCGCCTGCTGCGGCTGGCGGTGCCCGGCGAGCACATGGCCCTCAACGCGCTCGCGGCCCTGCTCGCCGGCGTGGAGCTGGGCGCCGACCCCGAGACGCTGCTCGCCGGCCTCGCCGCGTTCGACGGGGTGCGGCGCCGGTTCGAGTTCCGCGGCCGGGTCGCCGGCGTCGCCGTGTACGACGACTACGCCCACCACCCGGCCAAGGTCACCGCGCAGCTGCGAGCGGCCCGCGACGTCGTCGCCGGTCGGGGACGGGTGATCGTCGCGTTCCAGCCGCACCTCTACTCCCGCACCCGCGACTTCGCCGACGCGTTCGGCCGGGCCCTCGGGCTGGCCGACGAGGTCGTCGTCCTGGAGATCTACGGCGCCCGGGAGGACCCGGAACCGGGCGTGACGGGTGCCCTGATCGCCGACGCCGTGACACTGCCGCGTGAGCACGTGCACTTCGTGCCCCGTTGGGCGGAGGTGCCGGCCGTCGTCGCCGGACTCGCCCGAAGCGGGGACCTGGTGATCACCATGGGTGCCGGTGACGTGACCGTCCTGGCCCCAGAGATCCTGCTGGAGCTGGAGCGCCGGACGTGATCACCTCCCGCGGAGGCGGAGTCATGACGGCCGACGTGATCACCTCCCGCGGAGGCGGGTGATGACCGCCCGCGCGGGGACCCGGGCCCGGCCGCACCCGCCCGCCGTGCCGCCGAGCCGTTACCGGCGCCGCCGACTCGCCGCCGTGCTGGTCGCCGTGCTGCTGGTGGTCGGGCTCGGTCTCTCGGCGCGGGTGGCGCTCTACGACCTGGGCCTGGCCGACGTCGAGGCAGTGCGGGTGACCGGAGCCTCGACCGTCTCGATCGT
>JAYSXW010000420.1:0-1076 GCA_043716935.1 Pseudonocardia sp. | reverse complement strand
CGGCCCGGGCCCTGGCCGACCTCCCACCCGGCGCCCGCCTGGACGACGTCCTCGACGCCCTGGCCGCCGCCTGGTCCGCCGGCCGTTGGGCCCGGGGCGAGGCCGAGATCCTGGGCGAGGAGACCGACGACCGGGGGCGCCCGATGCGCGTGACCGTCTGAGCGGTCCCCGCGAGCGGCGGCAGTGTGGTCGCCCGGCCTGGTGATCTTGGCAGCCATTCGGGGCGGGCGCGGGGCGGGCCGGCGGGGCGGGGGGCCAGGCGAGCGGACGGGGTGGAGGCGGAGCGGCGGATCAGCGGCGGCCGCCGCCGAGCAGGCCGCCCAGGAGGTCGCCCAGGCCACCGGCCGCGCCGGCGGAGCCACCCGAGCCGCCCAGGACGCTGCCGAGCACGCCGCCCAGGACGCCACCGATGCCACCGCCGGCCGGGGTACCCGCAGGTGCGGCGGGTGCACCCGCGGCCGCCCCGGCGCCGGTCAACTTCTGCGCCAGCCACGCCATCACGATCGGGGCCAGGATCGGGAGCAGTTTGGCGATGAGGTCCTGCCCGATGCCCGCGCCGCCGGCGGAGCCGAGCTTCTGCACGACCTGCTCGCGGTTGGCGCCGAAGACGTGCCCGACGATCTTGTCACCATCGCCGGGGTCCACCTGCGCCAGGTCGACGCCGCCGGTCACCAGCGAACCGTCGTGCTGCTCGACGGCCTGCGCGAACGACGCCGCGCCGCCGGGGTGGTCGGTGTTGGCCTGGATGCCGCCGAGCAGGGCCGGCAGCGCCTGGCGGGTGGCCTGCTCGGCCGTGTACTCGTCCACGCCGAGCTGCCCGGCCAGCTGGGCGAGGGGGATCTGGGACAGGATCTCGTCGACGGCACTCATCGCACTCCCTCGCTGACGGTCGGTCGAGCGCCGCGCGGACGCGGTAACACCGATTCGCTCGCAAGCTCATTCATTGCACGGCCTCTCTGCGGGCCACCTCCGTGGTGGCGAGACGGCGAGCGTAGCGGCCGATCATCGGAGCACTACCGACGCGCGACGGCCTCGTCCTCGGGTGCCGGCCGGTCCGTGGTCGAGGCAGCCGGGCC
>JAYSXW010000419.1:0-3286 GCA_043716935.1 Pseudonocardia sp. | reverse complement strand
CGACGTCGGAGAGCAGCACGCGCTGCTGCGCCTCCACCGTGGCCAGGCCGTCGGCGAGCGGCTGCACGGAGAACGTGTCGAACCCCTCGACGCGCGGCGACTGGCGGGGGTTGCGCGAAACAGGCAGGAACACCAGCGTCGACAAATATTTGGTGACGCCCAGGCCGAGCAGCGTGATCGCGACGCCGGAGACGATGTGGTTCACCGCGAACGTGACGGTCGCGACGGCGTGCAGCAGGCCTCCGAGCGCGCCGAACACGATCCCGCCGACGAGCGCAGCCCACGGACCCCACTGGTAGCCGGCCCAGGCGGCGCCCCAGGTGCCGAGGATCATCATGCCCTCGAGCCCGATGTTGACCACGCCCGCCCGCTCGGACCAGAGGCCGCCGAGCCCGGCGAGCAGGATCGGCAGCAGCAGCACGACCGCGGCCTGCGTGGTGCCGCGGGAGGTGAGCTGGACCTGGCCGGTGAGCGTGGCGGTGATCGAGAGGATCACCATCCCCACCACGAGCACGAGCAGGGTGCGGGCCCACCCGGGCACCCGGGGCCGGCGGGGCGCGGGCGCCGGCGGGGTGACCGGGGCGGTGGCGAGCACGGTCACGAGGTCACCACCGCGGCGGCACGCAGCTGGGCCGACACCCCGCGTTGTTCGGCGGCGAGCTCGTAGCGTCGCACGATCTCGTAGGCGACGACCACGGACAGCACCACCGATCCCTGCATGATGAGCACGATCTCGCGCGGCACGCCCACGTTGTCCAGCGCGAGCGCGGACTTGTCGAGGAACGCCCAGAGCAGCGCGCCGAACGCGATGCCGACGGGATGGTTGCGGCCCAGCAGCGCGACGGCGATGCCGGTGAACCCGTAGCCCTGCGGCGAGGTGAGCGTGTAGGAGAAGTCGCGACCCAGCAGCTCCGGCAGCCCGACGAGCCCGGCCACGGCGCCGGACAACACCAGCGCGATGATCGTCATCCGGCGCACGTCGACGCCGCCCGCGGTGGCCGCCGTCGGCGACTCGCCCGAGGCCCTGAGCTCGAAGCCGAACCGCGTGCGGTTGAGCAGGAACGAGTAGCCCAACCCCAGCAGCACGGCGACGAACACCATGCCGAACAGCGTGCCGCTGCCGCCGAACGAGATGCCGGGAAAGCGGCCGCCGGGTGGGACCGGGGCCGTCGAGATGTTGTTGCCGCGCAGCACCCCGAACGTGTCACGCCGGATCAGGAACGCGATCAGCCCGGTGGCCAGGAAGTTCAGCATGATCGTGGCGATCACCTCGCTGACCCCGCGGTAGGCCTTGAGCAGCGCCGCGATCCCGGCCCACGCCGCACCGACCACCGCGCCGACCACGATGATCACGATCGTGTGGACGACCGGCGGCAGCACCAGCGCACCGCCGACGATCGCCGCGACGCACGCCGCGAGCCGGTACTGCCCCTCGATGCCGATGTTGAACAGCTTCATCTGGAAGCCGATCGCCACCGCGAGCGCGGCGATGTAGTAGACCGCGCCGCTGTTGACGATGTCGACGGCCGTGGTGCCCTGCCCGACCTGCGTGATCATGGCGCTCAGCGCCGTGGCCGGCGAGCTGCCGTTGATCAGCAGCGCCACCGCGCACAGCAGTGCGGCGAACAGGACCGCCAGGGCGGGCGGGAGCAGCGTGGTGCGGATCCGGTTCATGCGACGTCCCCGGCCCGCGCCGGCCCGTCGGCCCCGGTCATGGCCGCGCCGAGCTCCTCGGGGGTGACCGTCGCCGGATCGGCGTCGGCCACCAACCGGCCGCGCAGCATGACCTTGATCGTGTCCGAGAGCCCGATCAGCTCGTCGAGGTCGGCGCTGATCAGGAGCACGGCGAGCCCGCGGCTGCGGGCCTGGCGCAGCTCCTCCCAGATCCTGGCCTGGGCGCCGACGTCGACGCCCCGGGTCGGGTGCGACGCGATGAGCAGCACCGGATCGCCCGACAGTTCGCGTCCGACGACGAGCTTCTGCTGGTTGCCCCCCGACAGCGCGGCCGCGGCGACGGAGACGCCGGGCGTGCGGACGTCGAACTCGCGCACGATCCGCTCGGTGTCGCGGCGCGCCGCGACCAGGTCGAGCAGCCCGAGGAAGCCGCCACGCGACACCGGCGGACGACTCTGGTAGCCGAGCATGCGGTTGGCCCACAGCGGCTGGGTGGCGAGCAGGCCGTAGCGGGTGCGATCCTCGGGGATGTAGCCGATTCCGGCCTCGCGGCGCTGCAGCGTGCTGGCGTGACTCAGGTCGCGACCCGCGACCGTGACGGTGCCGCCGCTCGACGGGCGCATCCCCATGATCGTCTCGACGAGCTCGGTCTGCCCGTTGCCCTCGACGCCGGCGATGCCGAGCACCTCCCCCGCGTGCACGACGAGGTCGACGCCGGCCAGCAACTGGCGGCTGCCGGCCTCACCGCCCAGCTCCAGCCCGGCGACCCCCAACACCTCGCGGTCGGTGACCGTCGAGTCGCGCGTCTCGGGCGAGGGCAGCTCGCTGCCCACCATCATCTCCGCCAGCTGGCGGCTCGACACCGTCCGCGGATCCGCGGTGCCGACACAGGTGCCGCGACGGATCACAGTGATCGTGTCGGCGATGTCGCGCACCTCGTCGAGCTTGTGGGAGATGAACAGGAACGTGAAGCCGTCGGAGCGCATGCGGCGCACGGTGTCGAACAGCTCGTGGACCTCCTGCGGCACGAGCACCGCCGTCGGCTCGTCGAGGATGACGGTGCGGGCACCGCGGTAGAGCACCTTGACGATCTCGACGCGCTGCCGGTCGGCCACGCCGAGGCTCTCCACCAGCGTGCCCGGCTCGATGTCGAGCCCCACCGTGGCGGCCAGCTCGGCGATGCGGCTCCGGGCCGCGCCGCCGATGCCGTGCAGGCCCTCCGCGCCGAGCAGGATGTTCTCGGCGACGGTCAGGTTGTCGGCCAGCATGAAGTGCTGGTGCACCATGCCGATCCCGGCCCGGATCGCATCCGACGGGGAGCGGAAGCGCACCACCGTGCCGTTGACGGAGATCGTGCCCTCGTCGGGCTGCTGCATCCCGTAGAGGATCTTCATCAACATCGACTTGCCGGCGCCGTTCTCGCCGCACAGGGCGTGCACCTCGCCGCGTCGGACCCGCAGGTCGAGGTCGGAGTTGGCGACCACCCCCGGGAACCGCTTCGTGATCCCGGCCAGCTCGACCACGTAGGGCGAGCCGTTCCCGGGTGGGGAGTCCGACATGCGAGAGAGCCTTTCACCACGTACGGCGGGGGGCCGGAGTCGCGCTCCGCGAC
>JAYSXW010000418.1:0-9903 GCA_043716935.1 Pseudonocardia sp. | reverse complement strand
TGAGGCTAGCGGAGGGACCCGTGGTGACCGAGAGCTGGCTACGCGTCTGACCGCCGGGCGAGGCACTGCGTCGCGAGCGGCTTCGGAACTCGAGGGAGCCGGGAGAGCAACTGATCGACCGGCCCCGCAGCGAGCGGGGCCGGTCGACCGGAACGTCAGGACGAGAGCGCCGCGGCGCGCTTGCGGGTGTCCTTGGCCACGCCCTCGGCCTGGTGGGCGACCTCGGTGCCCAGCGCCGAGGCGCGGCCGGCCACATCATGGCCGAGCTTGGACGCCTGGCTGCTGACCTGGTCGAGGAGGCCGGGGGCCTTCTTCTCCCAAGCCGCCTGCTTCTTGACCGCGGCCTTCTGCAGCGACGCGCCCCGCTTCGCGGCGCGCTTCTGCAACTGCGCGGTGCGCTTCTCGACCACCTTGTGCAGCTTCGCGCCACGCTTGTCGGCACGCTTCTTCGCCTTGGCGGCGCGCTCGGTCCAGTCTGCGGAGAGGTCGGCGGCACGGGACGACAGCTCGGCACCCGCCTTCGACGCGCGGGTGGAGACGTCCGAGTTGACCTTCGAGGCCCGCGCCGAGACAGCCGCACCGGCGCCTGGCGCGAGGCCTGCGAGACCGGCGGCGAGGCCCGCGGCCGCACCGGACGCCTGGCCCGCGCCACCGGAGAGCCGCCCACCGACATCCTGCGCGGCACCACTGATACGGCCGGTGACGTCGGAGGCCGTTCCGGAGATCGAGGCGGCCTGGGCGGATGCGGCAGCGGCGGCCAGCTTGGCGGCCTTGCGACCCCGATAGGCCACCGAGGGCTTGCCCTCGGTGTCGGCCGCCGCGATCAGGAGACCACCGAGCAGGCTCAGGTTCTTGAAGAACTGGATCTGCTGCAGGGCCCGGGTGGCCTCGTCGGTCTCCTCCCAGAAGCGGTGACCGGCGAGCGTGGTCGGGATGAGGGATGCCGCGAGTGCGGTCGAGGCCAGGCGCGGGAACTTTCCCAGCGCCAGCATCGATCCGGCCACGATCTTCACGCTGGCGTCGATCTTGACGAGCATCTCGTCGTCGGGGCGCTGCTCGATCGGCGTCGCCTCGACGGCCTTGTCGATGGCGGGTGAAACCGCGTCGAGTACGGGGCGGGCCGCCTGGACGTGACCCTGGGGCGCCCTCAGGGCACTGATGCCACCGGTGATGAAGATGGCCGCCAACATGGGGCGGGCTGCGCGTCGCAAGAGCATGCCGAAACCTACCCCGCCGGCCCGATCAGGAAACGCGGGACCGACGGGAAACGCGGACTCGATCGGGGAGCCCCCGGCAGGGGGCGATCCACTCCGCAGGGTGCAGAGGTGGACCTCCTGCTCGGTCCTGTCCTTCGGCACGTCGGCGAGACCACCGCCTCGATCTGGGTGCAGACCTCCGAGGCGGCGATGGTCCGGGTGCTCGGCTGCGAGACGCGCACGTTCGAGGTGTCGGGCCACCACTACGCCCTCGTCCTCGTCACGGGCCTCGATCCCGGTGGCACCACCGCCTACACGGTCGAGATCGATGGCGAGCAGGTGTGGCCACCGGCCGTCACGCCGTTCCCGCCGAGCGTGGTGCGCACCCGCGGGCCGGCGTCGCACCATCGCAACCGGATCCTCTTCGGCTCCTGCCGCTACCCGAAGGTGTCGGAGCGGAGGCTCTCGGCGCAGCTGGGTCTCGACGCCCTCGACGCCTACGCCTCCCGTATGGCGCAGCTGCCGCCGGACGAGTGGCCCGACGCGCTGCTGCTGCTCGGTGACCAGGTCTACGCCGACGAGCTCACCCCGCAGAACCGCAACCGCATCGCCGGCCGCCGCGACCGCCATCCCGACTGGCCCGACGACGAGATCGTCGGCTTCGACGAGTACACCGGCCTCTACCGCGACGCCTGGACCGACCCCGAGATCCGCCGGCTGCTCTCCACAGTTCCCACCGCCATGATCTTCGACGACCACGACGTGCGCGACGACTGGAACATCTCGCTGGCCTGGCGCGACACGATGCAGGGCGACGCCCTGGTGGCGTGACCGGATCCGCGCGGCCCTGGCGTCCTATTGGGTGTACCAGCACATCGGCAACCTCTCCCCCGACGAACGGGCGAGCGACCGCGACGTCGAGAAGATCCTGGCCCACGACGGCGACACGTGGCCGCTGCGCGCCGCCTTGGCCGACCGCGCCGACGGGCAGGCCGACGGCGCCACGGGCGTCCGCTTGAGCTTCCGCTGGGACCTCGGGCACAGCCGCCTGATCATGATCGACTCGCGCAACGGCCGTGTCCTGTCCGGCGGTCGCCACCTGATGCTGGGCGACGGGGAGTTCGGCTGGATCACCGAGCAGGTCGACGCCGCCGGCCGCGTCGATCACCTGGTGTTCGGGACGTCGGTGCCGTGGCTGATGCCGCACGCCATCGGGGACCTGGAGACGGTCAACGAGATCGCGGCCGCGCGGGGCGGATGGCGCGGGCGATCGGGGAGTGGTTCCGCCAGACCGCCGACCTGGAGCACTGGGCGGCGTTCCGAGCGTCGTTCGACCGGCTCACCGCACTGGTCGAGAAGGTCGCGGCGGGCGGCCCGGCATCGGTGAACGTGCTGTCGGGCGACGTTCGCCACAGCGACGCCGCGCGAGCCACGCTGCCGTCGTCGCCCTCGGCTCCGGTGCACCAGCTCACCTGCTCGCCGGTACACAACAAGATCGAGTTCTACGTCAAGCCGGGGTTCCGGTTCGTGTGGTCGCGCACGCTGCGCGATCTCACCGCGCGCTGGGCCCTGCGCGGCGGCGGCCCACCCATGCCGCTGACCTGGGAGCGGACGGCGGGCCCGCTGTTCGGCAGTACGGTCGCCACCCTGGACGTCGACGGCCGCTCGGCGCACGTCGTGTTCGAGCAGCCGCGGACGGCGGCGACGCCGGCCGAGCGGGCGAGGATGGAGCTGACGTGAACGACGAGCCGACCGCGATCGCGGGCCAGACGGTGGTACTCCGACCGACCTCCGCCGAGCACATGCCGGTGTTCCTGCAGGTCCTGGGCCACCCGGAGATCGCGAAGTCGTGGAGCGGGTACGACCTGGAACGGGTACGTCGCGACCTGCTCGGCCCGCACGGCTACGCGATCGAGCTGGCCGGCGACGTCGTCGGGCTGATCGTCTACCGTGAGGAGCTCGACCCCGACCACCGCCACGCCGCCCTCGACCTCGCCGTCTCCCCCGGGCACCAGGGCCAGGGACTGGGCTGCGACGCGCTGCGGACGATGGCGCGGTTCCTGTTCGCACACCGCAACCACCACCGCGTCACGATCGACCCGGCCGCACACAACGCCAGCGCGATCCGCAGTTGCGAGCGCGCCGGCTTCCGCCCGGTCGGCATCCTGCGGAGCTACGAACGCACCCCCGACGGGGAGTGGATCGACGGCCTGCTCATGGACCTGCTGGCCGACGACCTACCCTGACACCAACACCTGCGTGCTCGCGGTTCCCGCGCCGCTGGACCGCGACGACGCCGATCTCGACGGCAGCATTGTGCCGATCAATCCTGGTGCGCGGTGGGCCCTGGTTGTTCGGGGCGCTTCTCGGACCGGGTCCTGGCCTGGGCAGCCAGGCCTGCCACCATCAGGTCCAGTCCGAAGCGGAATCTTTCGGCGCCATCGCCCACCGTGAGCTGCGCCGACAGCGCCGCCGAGGTGGGGAAGTGCTCCACCGGCAACGCGGCCAGATAGTCGTGCACCTGGCGGTAGTAGACCTCCGGCGACTCCCCCTCCCGCTGCCGGGCCACGTCCAGGGCACTCTCGACGGCGTTGGCGGCGACGTAGAGGTTGACGACGTCGACCGCCCACGCGGCGGCCTGGTCGGGCACCCCGCCGGCGCGCAGGATGGTCATGGTCGTCTCAGCGATGCGCAGGGAGTTCGGGCCGAGCGGGACCCGGCCGAGCGCGACGCGGCCGATGTCGCCGTGGCGGATCAGGGCGGCGTAGCAGTCGGTCCAGAGCCGGGTGACCTGCTCCACCCATCGCGCGGGGTCGGGTTCGGGCAGTGGGATCTCGCCGACGACCTGCTCGAACATCAGGTCGAGAAGCTCCACCTTGTGGGCCACGTGGGCGTAGAGCGAGGCAGCGCCGGTATCGAGTTCGGCCGCCACCCGCCGCATGCTCACGGCGTCGAGACCCTCGGCGCGCAGCACCGTCAGACCGGCCTCGACGACGGCCTCCCGGCTCAACGATCGGCGCGCCGTCACGACCCTGCGCGGCGTCCACCACGGCGGCTCGGGAACTGGCCTCATGATGTGATCGTAGTTGACGCGAACATTGTTCGTGTGTAGAACACTGTTCGCCAGCAAACGGCGTTCGAGGAGAGATGATGCCCGAGACCCTGTCCACGGAGGCCTATCGGTGGCGATGGCTCGCGCTGGTCGCCGTGCTGACCGCCGAGATCATGGACCTGCTCGACACCACGATCGTCGGAATCGCGGCACCGTCGATCCGGAGCGACATCGGCGGTAACGGCACGACGATCCAGTGGATCGCAGCCGGCTACACCCTCGCCTTCGCCGTCGGCCTGATCACCGGCGGACGCCTGGGCGACCTCTACGGACGTCGACGGATGTTCCTGGTCGGCCTGATCGGGTTCGTGCTGGCGTCGACGGTGTGCGGGCTGGTGGTGACGCCGGAAATGCTGATCACCAGCCGCGTCGTGCAGGGCCTGTTCGCCGCCGTCCTCGTGCCGCAGGGCTTCGGGATCGTCAAAGCCGTGTTTCCGCCCGACGAGCTGCGCTCCGCGTTCGGCGCGTTCGGCCCGGCGATCGGGCTCGCGACCGTCGGCGGCCCGATCCTGGCCGGCGCACTGATCGCCTGGGACCTCGGCGGCACGGGTTGGCGGACCGTGTTCTTCGTCAACGTCCCGATCGGGCTCGCGTGCCTGGTCCTCGCCTGGAAGGTGCTGCCCGAGTCGCGCTCCGAGGATGTCCCGCGGCTCGATCCGCTCGGGATGCTGCTGGTCAGCGTGGGGGTGGTGCTGCTGGTGTTCCCCCTGGTGCAGGGCCGTGAGTTGGGGTGGCCGGGGTGGGTGTTCGTGATGATGACGGCCGGAGTGGCTGTCGTGGTCCTGTTCGCCGTCCACCAGCTGCGTCGTCGCGCCGCGGGCCGCTCACCGCTCGTCGAACCCGCACTGTTCTCCTCACGGGCGTTCAGCGCCGGCCTCGTCGTCGGGCTGGTGTTCTTCGCCGCCCTGGCTGGCCTGCTGTTCGCGCTGGGGCTCTACCTGCAGCTCGGAATGGGCTTCAGCCCCCTCGCGGCCGGACTCACCCAGTCACCGTGGGCGCTCGGCACGGCCGTGGGTGCGGTGGTCAGCTCGGCCGGGCTCGGACGGCGCTACGGGCGGCCCCTGCTCCAGATCGGCGCGGTGGTGATGGCGCTGGGCATCGGGATCGTCGCGCTGACGCTCGCGTGGACCGACGGTGTGGTCGATGGGTGGCAGCTCGCGCCCGGTTTGGCGGTCAGTGGGGTCGGTATGGGGCTGCTGATCACGCTGTTCTTCGACATCGTGCTCGCGGGCGTCAGCCTGGCCATGGTCGGCTCGGCGTCCGGCGTGCTCAACGCGAACCAGCAGCTGGGCTCGGCGGCCGGCGTTGCGGTGCTCGGGACGGTGTTCTTCGGGGTGCTGGAGGACGGCAGCGGTGCCCTCGCGGCGATCACCACGGTGCTGGGGGCGGCGGCCGGGCTGGTGCTGCTGACCGCGGCCCTGGCCTTCCTGCTGCCCCGGCGGCTGCGCGCCGAGCAGACGGCCTGAGCGGCGGTCCGACACCCCGGTGGTCAGAAGTGCGTGCGCTCGAGCCAGGTGCGCCACACCTGCTCGTCGCCGAGAACCTGCGGCCGGTCCGCAGGGACGCGGCGCAGGAGGGCGAGCAGCAGGTCGGTGGCGGGGCCGCGAACGGCGACGCTCGCCTTCGCGTGACCCGGTTCCCAGGCCACCGGGCCGGCGGTGCCCCGGACGATCCACTCACCCCAGTCGTCGTCGGTGGCGTGCAGGTGCAGGGTGACGCCGTCGTCGAGGCCGGGCGGCCCCTCGGCAGGACGCCGGTGGGCGAGCAGGCCGAGCCACTCCCCGATGCCGTCGGACGCGAGCGTGGGCTCCAGTTCGTAGGGCACGCCCAGGGCGAGGGCCGCGTCGGCTCGGTGCACCGTCGACTCGTGCAGCCGACGGCGGATCCACCAGGCCGCGGGTCGCGGGCCGAGGAAGGTCCAGACCGGGGTGTCGGCACCGGCGGCCGCGACGGCGTCGAGCAGCGCCGTGGCGCTCGCGGTCAACCACGGCCCGACGTCGTCGGCCGGGGGCTTGCCGTCGGCGACGGTGCGGATGTCGACCGGCGCGCCATCCCGCGCGATCGCGGCCGCCCACCGGTCCCCCCGCCCGACGTGGGTGACGAGGGAACGCAGGGTCCAGCCCGGGCAGGTGGCGACGGCCGTGTCCGGATGGGCCGCGCCGACGAGCTCGCGCAGCAGGCGGTTCTGGTCGAGTAGCGCGGCGGAGCAATCCACGGCGCGGACCCTAGACCCGACGGCAGCGGTCTGACCCCCGTCTGCGTAGAAGGAGCGCGGATCGGGTAGGAAACCTGCCATGGCGCGAGACTCTCGTGAGTGGTCCGTCCCCGCCCCCGTCCGGGCGCTGTTGTGGTGGCCGGGCACGGCGTTCCTGCTGGCCATCGCGTTCCCGGCGGCGGCGGTTGGGCTGATCGTCGCCGCAGGCGCTGTGCTCGCCGGTCTCGGCTGGCTCGCGGCGTTGGCCGGGAGGCGGCGGGAGCGGGCGGCATCGGCGCTCGACCCGCCGACCCAGGAGTTCCCGGCGATCGAGGTCGCGCCGACGCGCGAACAGGCCGCGTGAAGTTGTACGTCCGATACTAGGATGTCAAACTAAATCCGTCCCGATGTTCGTCCCCGAACACCCGTGACGGCGCCGCGGGCGCCCCGGCGAGAGGACCTCGATGTCCGACCTGCACGTGCCCACGCACCCGATCCGTTTCGTCACGGCCGCAGCCCTCTTCGACGGCCACGATGCGGCGATCAACATCATACGCCGGATCCTGCAGCGCCAGGGCGCCGAGGTGATCCATCTCGGGCACAACCGCTCGGTCGAGGAGGTGGTGGCCGCGGCGATCCAGGAGGACGTCGCGGGCGTCGCGATCTCGTCCTACCAGGGCGGGCACGTCGAGTACTTCACCTACCTCGTGGAGCTGCTGCGCGAGCGCGGCGCCGGGCACGTCAGGGTCTACGGCGGTGGGGGCGGGGTGATCGTCCCGGCCGAGATCGCCCTGCTGCACTCCCGCGGCGTCTCCCGCATCTTCTCCCCCGCGGACGGCCAGCTCCTCGGCCTGCCGGGCATGATCAACCTGATGATCCGGGAGTGCGACGTCGACCTCGCCGCCTCCCCACCGGCCTCCTTCGACGGGCTCTACTCCGGCGAGACGGCCACCCTGGCCCGGACGCTGACGCTGACCGAGACCGGGCGGCTACCTGCCGACCTGAACCTGACGCCCCGCCGGCGCGTGCCCGTGCTGGGCATCACCGGCACCGGCGGGTCGGGCAAGTCGTCGCTCACCGACGAGCTGGTGCGACGCTTCCGGCTCGACCAGGAGGACAAGCTCCGCATCGCCGTCCTCGCGGTCGACCCGACGCGCCGGCGCGGGGGCGGCGCGCTGCTGGGCGACCGGATCCGGATGAACAGCCTCGGCGCCCCGGTGTTCTTCCGGTCGATGGCCACCCGCGACACCGAGGGCTCGCTGCCGGCGCAGCTGGGCGGGGCGATCGACGTGCTCAGGGCCGCCGGATTCGACCTCGTGATCGTCGAGACGCCCGGCATCGGACAGGGCGACGCCGCCATCGTTCCCTTCGTCGACCGCTCGCTGTACGTGATGACGCCCGAGTTCGGCGCCGCGTCACAGCTGGAGAAGATCGACATGCTCGACTTCGCCGACGTCGTCGCGATCAACAAGTTCGAGCGCCGGGGCGCCGAGGACGCCCGGCGCGACGTGGGGCGCCAGCTCGTGCGCAACCAGGAGGCGTTCGGGGCGTCGTGGGAGGACATGCCGGTGTTCGGCACGTCTGCCGCGACGTTCAACGACGACGGCGTCACCGCGCTCTACCAGCATCTGCGCGCGATGCTCACCGAGGACGGGCTGGTGGTCGGCGAGGGCCGGCTGCCGCGCACCGACCGCCGGACCTCGTCGGAGCACGCGGCGGTGATTCCCCCGCAGCGCACGCGGTATCTGTCGGACGTCGCAGCGACCGTCCGTGACTACCACGCGGCGACGTCCGCCGCGATCGAGGCGGCCCGGCTCCGGGCGCACCTGCGGACCGCGGCCGCGGCGCTGACCGCGGTCGGCGCCGACGCGGGCGGGCTTCCGGACCTGCTGGACAAGGCCGAGAAAGCGGTACCCGCCGACGCGGCCGCGCTGCTGGACGGGTGGCCGTCGATCGTCGAGGACTACTCCGGTGACGAGCTGGTGGTGACCGTCCGCGGGCGGGAGCTGCGCACCCGCCTCACCCGCACGACGCTGTCGGGCAACCCGGTGCGCCGGGTGGCGTTGCCGCGGTTCACCGAGGACGCGGAGGTGCTGCGGTTCCTGCGCGGGGAGAACCTGCCGGGGGGGTTCCCGTTCACGGCGGGGGTGTTCGCGTTCAAGCGTGAGGGCGAGGACCCGGCGCGGATGTTCGCCGGCGAGGGCGACGCGTTCCGCACCAACCGCCGTTTCCAGGTGCTCTCGGCCGACTCCGACGCGAAGCGCCTCTCGACCGCGTTCGACTCGGTCACCCTCTACGGCCGCGACCCGGGCACCCGTCCGGACGTCTACGGCAAGGTCGGCACGTCCGGCGTCTCGATCGCGACAATCGAGGACATGGAGGTGCTCTACGGCGGCTTCGACCTGACGTCGCCGAGCACCTCGGTGTCGATGACGATCAACGGCCCGGCGCCGACGATCCTCGCGTTCTACCTGAACACCGCGATCGACCAGACGCTCGCGCGGTTCCGGGCCGAGCACGGCCGCGAGCCGTCGGCGGAGGAACGCGAGGAACGGACCGCGTTCACGTTGGCGCAGGTGCGCGGCACGGTGCAGGCCGACATCCTCAAGGAGGATCAGGGCCAGAACACCTGCATCTTCTCCACCGAGTTCTCGCTGCGCATGATGGCCGACATCCAGGATTGGTTCATCACCCACCAGGTGCGCAACTTCTATTCCGTCTCGATCTCCGGCTACCACATCGCCGAGGCCGGGGCCAATCCGATCAGCCAGCTCGCCTTCACATTGTCGAACGGATTCACGTTCGTGGAGAGCTACCTCGCCCGGGGAATGGCGGTCGACGACTTCGCGCCGAACCTGTCGTTCTTCTTCTCCAACGGCATGGACGCCGAGTACTCCGTGATCGGGCGGGTGGCGCGGCGGATCTGGGCGGTCGCGATGCGCGATCGCTACGGGGCGAACGAGCGGTCGCAGAAGCTCAAATATCACGTGCAGACCTCCGGCCGGTCGCTGCACGCGCAGGAGATGAACTTCAACGACATCCGCACCACGTTGCAGGCACTCTGCGCGCTCTACGACAACGCGAACTCGCTGCACACCAACGCCTACGACGAGGCCGTGACGACGCCGACGGAGGAGTCCGTGCGGCGCGCGATGGCGATCCAGCTGATCATCAATCGCGAGTGGGGCCTGTCGATGAACGAGAACCCGCTACAGGGCTCGTTCGTCATCGACGAGCTCACCGACCTCGTCGAGGAGGCGGTGCTGGCGGAGTTCGACCGGATCTCCGAGCGCGGCGGCGTGCTCGGCGCGATGGAGACCGGCTACCAGCGCGGCCGCATCCAGGACGAGTCGATGCTCTACGAGCACCGCAAGCACGACGGATCGCTCCCCATCGTCGGC
>JAYSXW010000417.1:0-1078 GCA_043716935.1 Pseudonocardia sp. | reverse complement strand
CGATCGCCGGCGGGCTGCTGTTCGTGGAGCCGGTGTACATCGAGCGGGCCAACCAGTCGTCGAGCTATCCGCAGCTCGCGCGGGTGCTGGTCTTCTACAACGACAAGGTCGGGTTCGCTCCGAGCGTGTCGGGCGCCTTGGAGCAGGTGTTCGGCGCGGGTGCGGGCAGTGCGGCCAACGACGCGGGTACCGGCACCACCGTCCCCTCGGCCGGCACGACCAGCACACCCACCCCGGGCACGGCGCCCCCCGGCGTGGCGCCCCCCGGCACGGCTGGCGAGGTGGCGGCGGCCACCGCAACATTGCAGGCCGCCATCGCTCAGGTGAGCAGCGCGCAGAAGTCCGGTGACCTCGGGACGCTGGGCCGGGCCCTGGAGTCCCTCGATACCGCTGTGAAGGGCTACCAGACGGCGACGGGCCAGACCGTCCCCTCGTCGACCTCCACACCGGCGCCCGGCCCGGCTCCGACTCCGGGGGGCTGACCCGTCCGATGCCGACGATCACGTGCTCCGGCACGTGATCGTCGGCGCAGGGTGCTGACCAGCCCGGATTGACCTCGGGCCCCCGGTGCGGGGACGTGTCGGGGGGGTGTATTGTCGTAGACACAACAACACAGCAGTGAACAACTGCAGCGGCGCGGGGTGGAGCAGCTCGGTAGCTCGCTGGGCTCATAACCCAGAGGTCGTAGGTTCGAATCCTACCCCCGCTACCAGGCCAAACGGCCCTCAGGACATCGTCCTGAGGGCCGTTTGCATGTCCGGGTAGTAAGAACGGTAGTAGCGGACCTCCGGATCCAGCCGCTACGCGCGGTTCACGGCCTCCGCGATGAGGGCGCCGATGAGGTCCGCTGCCGGCCGGTCCCGCCCTGTCGAGCGATGCGTGTAGATCTGGAACGTCACGGCCGGGTTGGAGTGGCCCACGCGGTCGCTGAGGACCTTCGGCTCAACCCCAGAATCGAGCGAGAGCGTGGCGTAGGTGTGTCGCACGTCGTGGAGCCGGATGCGGCGCACCCCGGCGGCGTCGACCAGGCGGTTGAACCGGTCGGTGACGGAATCCGGATGCGGGCGGCCACCGTCAG
>JAYSXW010000416.1:0-3294 GCA_043716935.1 Pseudonocardia sp. | reverse complement strand
CGCTCTGTCATCTTTGCCGATCGTCGCTGCGCTGGAACACCTGGAGGCCCCGCCCGATCGGGTGAGCCCTGCACCGGCCGAGCGATTGGTGGTGTTATCGCTGGTCGAGGCCCTCTCGGCGGTGCCGGATCCGCGCAAGCCGCGCGGTGTTCGCCACGGCGTGTTGGCGGTGTTGTTGCTCGGGGCGTGCGCCGTGCTGGCCGGTGCGCGGTCGTTCGTCGCGGTCGCCGAGTACGCCCACGACGCCGGCCATGCGGTCCTGGACGTCCTGGGTGCGGGCACGGTGGTTCCGCATGAGTCGACCATCCGCCGGGTCTTGCAGCAGCTCGATCCCGAGGCGTTGGAGGCCGCGTTGCAGGCCTGGGCGCTGGCCCAACTGGCCGCTCACGCGCCGCAGATGGGCGTCCCGGTGCGTGAGCAGCGCCGCGTGGTCGCCCTCGACGGCAAGACTCTAGCTGCTCGTCAGGACTGCCGCTGCGGACGAGCTCGCGGCCAATGCGCTCTTGGCTGCACCGCCGCTGCCGCCGGTGAACGTGTAGATCGTCGACCCCACCGACGCGTCGCGGAGTGCCAGCCCGGCGGGATCGTGGTAACAGTCTGTAGACGTGACCGTCTGTCCGGCGCCGACGATCCGGACCCCCAGACGGCGTTCGGTACAGCGGACGACGGCGGCGGCCAACTCGGCGTCGCGACGCGGCACCGACGGATCGACGTCCCATCGTTCGCTCGGGAGGCCGAGCAGGAACCGCCCGAGCTCGGCGGGCCTGCCGTAGAGCCCTGAGTTGTCGTCGACGAAGGCGCCGAGGTCACCGAGGTCGACGTCGTGCACGGTGTACTGGATCTGTTTGATCCGCAGCGAGGTGTTCGGCAATCCGCTGCGGGCGAGCAGGGCCGGCGTGTACGAGCCGGTGGCCAGTACGACGATGTCGCTGCCGATCGTGGTCCCGTCCATCCGACGCAGGGTCGGGCCGGGGCCCACCGCCTGGACCGGGGACCGGTGCATCGTCACGCCGGCACGCGCGAGGCCGTCGAGTGTCCGGGTGCGCAGGCGGGCCGGGGAGAACCATCCCGCGTGCCGTTCGGCCACGCCGACGACGCCCGGCTCCAGGTCGCGGAACGGGTAGCGCCGGGCCACGTCGTCCCGGTCGAGCACTTCGGCCGAGCCCGGCAGCAGCTCGTCGATCACCCTCATCCGGTTCGCGGGGTCGGCGCCCGGTGCCAGCAGGTGCAACGATCCGGTCTCCCGGTACCCGGCCCGCTGCCGCAGCTCCGGGCTTTCCCGCAGCTCGGCCAGGCTCTCCGCGGCTGCCCGGCACTGGGCCGCGTCCGGGTCGTAGGCCCGCACGAGCCCGCCGGACGTCGTGGTGGCCGCGGTCATCGTGGTGACCGGGTCGCCGGGGAAGATCTCCACGTGCAGGCCTGGGCGAGCGGTCAGACGCCAGGCGAGCAGTGCCCCGCCCAGGCCCGCCCCCACCACGGCTATCCGCAGCACCGGCCCGGTCGGCGTCGCGTCCGGGTGCTCCCGGTGCTCACGCCGACCCCGTGTACTGGTCCGAGAGGTAACGTCTCGTGGCGTCCGGGCTCCGGTCCGACCGCAGGAAGCGCGCCCAGGCCTGGTGCTCGTGCATGACCGCGGCGGCCTCCCAGACGCAGATCACCGCCCGGTGCCCGGACGCGCGCACGGGCGCGAAGGCGGCGTCCGCGGCGGTGTCGCGGGCGTAGACGGTCTGCCACATCTCGTTCTGGTGACGCCATGTGCACACGATGAGGAAGTAGAACGAGTCCCCGCAGCGGTGCAGGATCACGAACCCGAGCTCACCGGAGATGTCCAGCTCACGGGTGGCCAACCGGGCCCCGAGGTACTTCCGGGCCTCGGCCCGCACCGCGTCCGGGACGCCGGAGTCGGGAAGCGCGATGTCGTACCACTTCAGGTACGTGTCGGGCCGGACGACGGCGGCACCGGTCGTGACGAGCTTCGTGACGTGCGTGTACTCGGCCGGGACGGCACCAAGGTCGGCTGGTGCGCCGTCGGGAGAGCTCACGGCGTGACCCGGGAGGGCTCGTCGACGACGGCAGGTTCGTCAGGGGCGGCGGCACCGGCGGACCGATTCCCGGAGACCACCCCGATCAGGCCGAAGCCCACGGCCAGCAGGGACACCGCCGCGAACACGGGCCAGACGCCGTGGCCGAGGTAGGTGTAGAGCAGGCCCCCGGCCGCGGGTCCGACGGCGGTCCCGAGCCCGAACATGAACTGGAAGCTGCCGATGTAATGGGTCTTGAGCTGCGGCTGCGCGGCGATGGCCGGGTAGGCGAAGGCCGTCGGTGCACCGATGATCTCGGCGGCCGTCCAGATCAGCGTGCCGGTGACGATCACCGCGGGTCCAGACGGCAGGCCGTAGAACGCGTACCCGATGCCGACGAGCACGAAGGACACGACGATCGGGACCTTGAACGGCAACTTTTGGGACAGCTTCGTGAGCGGCAGCTCAAAGAGGATCACGACGAGGCCGTTGAGTGCCACGGCCAGGGTGAACCAGAAGATCGGGACGCCGGACGCGACCACGTCGAGCGGGAGCGTGGACAGGTACTGCATGTAGATGCAGGCGTTGAGGAACGTCGCGATCAGGTAGAAGGTGTACCGCCGGTCGCGCAGGACGGCCCGGTAGCCTCCCCGTGTCCGCCCAGACCCTTCTGCGGGCGTCGGCGCCGGCGCGACCCTGGCCGGCAGCGTGAGTTGGGCGAGCACCGCGTAGGCGAGCGCGAACGCGGCCTCCGCCCAGAACAGCAGGAGGTAGCTCTGGCCTTCGAGGTTGTAGAGCGCGAAGCCGATCAGCGGCGCCACGGTCGTGCCGACGTTCAGCCCGAACCGGTACATCGCGAAGATCATGACCTGCCGGTCGTCCGGGGTCAGCTCCGAGAGCAGGGTGGCCGATGCGGGCCGGAAGATCTGCCCGACCAGGCCGACGGCCGCCACGGCCACCAGCAGGGTCGAGTAGGTGGGCAGATAGGGCAGGGCCGCGATGAACACGGCCGAGCTGACCATGCTCAGTACGGTGGCGTTGCGCGCGCCGAGCCGCTCGGCCAGCGTCCCCCCCACCAGTACGCCGATCACGCCACCGGCCCCGTAGACGCCGAGCGCGGCCGCGGCCTGGCCGGGCGAGTAGCCGTTGGCGGCCAGGAACAGGACGAGGAAGATGTTGAGGAAGCCGCAGACCCGGTTGACGATGACGCCGCCGAGTATCGCTTTCACCGCGACCGAGGAGTCGCGGAAGGTGGTCCAGATCCCGGCGGGGG
>JAYSXW010000415.1:0-9955 GCA_043716935.1 Pseudonocardia sp. | reverse complement strand
CGGCGCGCAGGGCACCACGGAGCACCGTGCACCGGTAGTCGGCGATGACGTAGGGCCCGCGGCGGACCCGGCCCAGCAGCTCACCGGGCGCGACGACGAGGCCCGTCTCCTCCGACATCTCCCGGACCAGGGCCGTGGCATCGTCCTCGCCCGGTTCCCGACGGCCACCGGGCACCGACCACAGCCCGCGCCCGGGGTCGTTGGAGCGCCGGACCAGCAGCAGGCGACCCTGCTGGTCGTGCGCCACGCCACCCACACAGGCGATCCCATCCTCACCCAGTGTCATCGCATGTCACCATACGGGCCCGCGTGCCGTATATCCTCTCGGTGTCCGGTGCGGTAATTTCAGCGTGACCGGGAGCAGGAAGGAATCGGGGACGCAGTGAACCTCAAGAGTATCGTCGGCTTTCTCGTCATCGCGCTGGTCATCTTTTTCGTGATCACCCAGCCGACCAGTGCCGCCAACTCGGTGCAGAGCATCGGCTCCACGCTCCGCAACGCCGCGGAGTCGATCACCACCTTCTTCACCCGGCTCGTCTAGCCGATGCTCGCGCCGAGGGAGATCGACGAGTACCTGCTGCCGACGGAGCGCAGGGTGATCCGGGTACGGCAGCACTGGGCGTACATGCTCAAGAACGCCTCCCAGACCGCGCTGTCGCTCATCCTGGTGATCGGCGTCGTGGGCCTGCTCCCGGACAACGTGCTCCTCGACAACCTGGCGTTCTACCTCGCCCTCGTCGCCGTACTCCGCTTCACGATCCTCACGATCCTGTGGTGGATCGAGCGCATCGTGATCACCGACAAGCGGGTGATGCTCGCCGAGGGCATCGTCGTGCACAACGTCAAGATGATGCCGCTGAGCAAGGTCACCGACCTGACTTTCCAGCGGACGCTGAGCGGCCGGACCTTCGGCTACGGCACGATGATCGTCGAGTCGGCCGGGCAGATCCAGGCGCTCAACCGCATCGATTACATGCCGAGCCCCGAGGAGATCTACGAGGCCCTCTCGGAGCTGGTGTTCGGCGAGAAGGGCAAGACGCGCGCCACCGGCCTGCTGGCCCGGCCGCGCTGGCGGCGCTGACCTGCGGCTAGCCTCCCTCGGTGGCCAGCACGCGGATCGACCTGCACACGCACTCCACGGCGTCGGACGGCACCGACACCCCGACCGGCCTCGTCGACGTCGCGGCGAACGCCGGAGTGGACGTGCTCGCGATCACCGATCACGACACCACCAGCGGGTGGGCCGACGCGGCGACGGCCCTTCCGGCCGGCATGCGACTGGTCCGCGGCGCGGAGTTCTCCTGCGTGAGCGCCCCCGGTCGCGACGAGCCCGAGGTCTCGGTGCACCTGCTCGGATACCTGTTCGATGCCGAGCACCCCGCGATCGTCGCCGAGCAGGCGCGGCTGCGGGGCGAGCGCCTCACCCGGCTGCACGCGATGACCGGCAGGATGGCAGACGCCGGCTACCCGGTGGACGCCGATGCGGTGCTGGCGCTGCTGCCCGACGGAGCCAGTGCGGGCCGCCCGCACCTGGCGCGCGCGCTCGTCGCGGCGGGCGTCGTGGAGTCGGTGAACGAGGCGTTCGCGACGCTGCTCTACACCGGGAGCCCGTACTACGTGCCGAAGGCGGACACCCCCGTGGCGCTGGCCGTCGAGATGGTGCGGGCCGCGGGCGGCGTGCCCGTCTTCGCCCATCCGCTGGCCCGCAGCCGCGGCCGGGTCGTCGAGCCGTCGGTGATCCTCGGTCTCGTCGACGTGGGCCTGGGTGGCGTCGAGGTCGACCATCCCGATCACGCACCCGCCGACCGCGACCTGCTGCGGCGCCTCGCCGCCGACGCCGGGCTGCTCACCACCGGTTCGAGCGACTACCACGGCTCCAACAAGACGACCCCGATCGCCGCCGAGACCACCACCGAGGACACCCTGGAGGCGCTGCTCGACCAGGCGACCGGGGCGCCGGTCCTCGGGGGCCGCTGACGTGGCCGCGACCGACGGCGGTCAGCTCGGGCTGGACCTGGGCCTCGACGCGGCCGCCCTGGTCCGGGTCACCCCCGCGCGCTTGGCGACCTGGGTCGACTGCCCGCGCCGCTACCGGCTGACCTACCTCGCTGTCCCGTCCCTCCCGCGCGGTGGGGCGTGGGCCCACCAGACCCTCGGCGCGGTGGTGCACCTGGCCCTGCGCACACTGTTCGCGCTGCCGGCGCCGCGGCGCACACCCGACGCTGCGGCCGCGCTCGTCGACAGGAACTGGAGCAGCGAGGGCTTCTCCGGCACCGCGCAGGCCGCGGACCATCGGGAGCGGGCGCGCGGCTGGGTGGCGTCCTACGTCGAGGAGCACCACGACGCCGAGGTGCTGGGCGTCGAGAAGTGGGTGTCGGTGTCCACAGACCGGATCGTGGCGGAGGGGCGGGTGGACCGGATCGACCGTCATGGGACCGAGGCCGTCGTCGTCGACTACAAGACCGGCCGGTCGACGCCCACCGTTGCCGATGTCGCCGCCGCGCCGGCGCTCGCGCTCTACGCGGTGGCCACCGCGCGCACGCTGCGGCGCCCGTGCGTGCGGGTGGAGCTGCACCATCTGCCGAGCGGCGGGGTCGTGGCCCAACGCCACGACGCGGCGTCGCTGAGGGCACACGTACAGCGTTCCGAGGAGACGGCGGGGGAGCTCGCCGCGGCGTCCGACGCGCTGGCCGCGGGCGGCGACGTCGATGCGCTGTTCCCCGCCCGCCCGGCGCCACACTGCTCGACGTGTCCCGTCCGCCGTCATTGCCCGCAGGGACGGGCCGCCCGGGCGGAGCTGCCGGCGTGGGCCCTGTTGAGTGGATGCGAGCTTGCGAGCGAGTCGGTGTCGCAGCGCCCGCGCAGCGCTGGACCGAGCGTCAGCGAGGGAGTGCGGTGAGCCGCCGCCGGACGGCGCCCCGTCGGGCGGGCCGGTTCCTGCGCGGGGCGTCGGGTCTGCTGGCGGGCGGGTTGGTGGCGCTGGCCGTCGGACTCGGGATCGCCTGGTTCGTGGCGAACCGGTACGGGTCGGTCGGGCCGGGGCCGGTCACGCTGGCCTGGCACGGCGTGGGCGCGGTCGCCGGCGTGCTGGCGCAGGTGCAGGCCGACCGCCGCTACGACGTCCTGGGCACGCTGGCGGCCTGGGCGGTGGTGGTGATCACGGCGCTGGTCGTGACGATCGAGTGGCTGGCGTGAGGACCGTGCGCACCGGGTCCGTCACGACGGTCGGAGCGCAACGAGTTCGGTTCCGCGCTGCTCCAGCAGCATGCCGCCCGCGGCGGCGAGCCGGACGGGCGCGGTGCGGTCGGCGCGGGACACGGCGAGGGTGCGGCGCACGGTGCCGCGCTGCGGATCGAGCTCGGCCACGCCGTCGGGGACCGGGACGAGCAGACCGCCGCCGTAGGGCAGCGCCGGCCCGAGCGTGCCGGGGACCGTCCAGACCGGAGTCAGGTCGTCGGCGTCGAGGGCGACGGTGCGCCGCCCGGTCCACCAGGAGAGCGTGTCGGCGTCGTCGCTCAGGACGACGGCGCCGCCGGGCGGGTCGGTGATCTCGGCGTCGGTGATTCCGGTGGTCGGGACGCTGGTGGCCGGCCGGCCGAGCGGGACGAGGCCGACCTCCAGGCCCGCGCGGTCGAGCAGCAGCAGCCGCGGCGGCGTCGGCAGTGCGACGGCGGCGCGGTCGGCCGACAGGGCCACCAGCACCGCCCCCGTCGACGGCAGCACCACCGAGAACTCCTGCTCGGGCTTCTCGGCGTTGGACGGGGTGGGGTCGAGTACGGTGAGTCGGTCGGCCGTCTCGTCCGGGCATCGCTCGACGACGCCGAGGCGGCTGCCGGTGACGGCCACCGACCCGTAGGTACAGCCCGGGCGCGGCTGTCGGCCGGCCTGCGCCGGGGTGGGGACGGCGCCGTACTCGAGTGTCTTGACCAGGTCGGAGCGGACGACCTCGAGGTAGTCGCGGCCCGTCTGCACGACGACGGCGCCGGCCCCGAGCAGCCTGGTGCCGGGCCGTGAGTCGGGGTTGCGTGCGGCGGCCCGGGTCCCGGTGTCGGGATGCAGGGCCGTCAGCTCGCTGCAGTAGCCGGTATGTCCCTCGAACAGGGCGAGGACGCGGCCGCGTCCGCTGTCGGAGTCGGGGAAGCCGCCGCCGACCGTGCACAGCGGCAGGTCGCGTGTGTAGCTCCAGGCCACGGCGCCGGTGACGGCGTCACGGCCCTGCACGCCCGACGTGTCGGCGGTGACGACGGCCGGCCCCACCACCGCGGGCTCCGGCGTCGCCGCGCTGGGAGCACGCCAGGCCTCGGTGAACCCGACCGGCACCCCGTCCGCCCCGGGTGGGGCGGCGATCGGGGTGGTGGCGGGCCGCGAGGTGGTGCCTTCGGCGTCACCGGTGCGCCAGAGCACGACCCCGACCGCCAGCAGCACCGACACGATCACCGCCGCGGCGATGACGTCACCGCGGCGGCGCCGCTCCGGGCGGATCCCCGGCCGTCCCGCCCGTCTACGACCGGAGGCCGGCAGGGCCGGGGCGGACGCGGGCGGGATCGGCACGGCTCAGCTGGCGGCGGCGTCCTGGGACCGGTCGCCGGCCCCGATCCCGCCGGCACTGTTGCCTGCGGGGTCGGCGCCAGCGGTGTCGCCGAGCGCGTCACTGCCGCCGCGGCGCCGGGACCCCCCGCGGCGACGGCGACGGCGCGGACGGTCACCGTCGGCGTGCGTGGTCTCGCCGACCACAGTGCCGCCGTCCGGGCCGTCGGGGTTGGTGCTGCTGCCGTTGGTGCTGCTTCCATGGGTGCTGCCACGGCTGGGACGGCCGTTGGTACTGCTCACGGCCTCACCGGGCACTGCGACTGCGGCCGACGTGCCTGCGGCCGGCGAGCCCCCACCGGCGGCGGCACCGCCGACGCTCACGCGGCCGCGGGTGCGTTCGCGGTCGCGCCGCGGACGGCGGGGCGCCACGACGTCGTCCAGGACCGAGGGCGCGTCGGGCTGGCGATCGCGCGAGCCGCGCTTGCGGCCGCCCTGATCGCCCTCGGTGTCGACGTACTCGGCCTCCAGGCCGGCGCGGGTGCGCTGCGAGTGCGGCAGGCGGCCCCTTGTGGCGGTGGGGATGCCGAGGTCGGTGAACAGGTGATCGGAGGTGGAGTACGTCTCCGGCGCCTCGGGCTTGCCGAGGCCGAGGTCGTCGCTGATCGTCTTCCATTTGTGGAGTTCGTCCCAGTCCACCAGCGTCACCGCGACACCGGTCTTGCCGGCGCGACCGGTGCGGCCGATCCGATGGACATAGGTCTTGGAGTCCTCCGGGCACTGATAGTTGATCACGTGTGTGACGTCGATGACGTCGATGCCGCGAGCGGCGACGTCGGTGGCCACCAGGACGTCGACCTTCCCGGAGCGGAACGCGCGCAGTGCCTGCTCGCGGGCGCCCTGGCCGAGGTCTCCGTGGACGGCGGCCGCGGCGAACCCGCGGTCGGCGAGATCGTCGGCCACCCGCTGCACGGTGCGCTTGGTGCGCGCGAAGATCATCGTCAGGCCGCGGTCCTTGGCCTGCAGCACGCGCGTGAGCAGTTCGACCTTGTCCATCGCGTGGGCGCGGTAGACCAACTGAGTGGTGTTCTCGTGGGTGGAGCCCTGGTCGGCCTCCTCCGCGCGGATGTGTGTCGGCCGGTTCAGGAACGCCCGCGACAGGGCGATGATCGGGCCGGGCATCGTGGCCGAGAACAGCATGGTGTGGCGCTGCTCGGGGAGCATCCGCATGATCCGCTCGACGTCGGGCAGGAAGCCCAGGTCGAGCATCTCGTCGGCCTCGTCGAGCACGAGTGCCTTGACGCGACCGAGTACCAGCAGGCGCTGCTCGGCAAGGTCGAGCAGCCGACCGGGAGTGCCGACGACCACGTCGACGCCCTTGCGCAGCGCCGCGAGCTGCGGTTCGTAGGCGCGGCCGCCGTAGATCGCGGTGACGCGGATGCCGAGGTGGCGGCCGGCGTCGGCGAGGTCCTTGGCGACCTGGACGCACAGCTCGCGGGTGGGGACGACGACGAGGGCCTGTGGCACGTCCTTCGTGCGGTCGGCGGCCTCGCCGACGGCATCGGCGGCGGGCTGCTCCGACGGTGGGACGACACGCTGCAACAGCGGCACGCCGAAGCCCAGCGTCTTACCCATGCCGGTACGGGCCTGGCCGATGATGTCGTCGCCGGCCAGGGCGAGGGGGAGGGTCAGCTCCTGGATCGCGAAGGTGCGCACGATGCCGGCCTCGGCCAGTGCGCTCACGATCTCGGGACGCACGCCCAGCTCGGCGAAGGTGGGGGACTCGGGCTTGACCGGGGCCCCGGCCTGCAGGGGGTGAGCGTCCTCGAGCACCACGGCACTGGGGTCCGCTGGACCGACATCTGCGGGGGCGGGATCTGCGGGAACGGTCTCGTTCTGAACGGACAGGATGATCGCCTCTCTCCGCGTACAGGAACCGGGGCCGGTTCGTCGACCACCGGCTGCCCTTCACAGAGCGCCGGGCGGGAGAACCGGCGAGGAGCTGTACGCACCAGGTCGTTGCGGCCTGATCGAGGACGATGCCGGCCGCGCGTGAACGCGCACCCATGTCGGGCGCTGCGCCAGAGATGAGCATACCCGGTGCCGGGCGCGTGTCACAGCAGGCGTGTCGCGCGTCCCAGATCTCCGCGCGGTGATCTCCGCGCTGTGCCCGCGCCCGCGCCGTCGCCGCGGAGGGCGTTTCCGGTCCTCTACGCTCGTGGTCATGGTGACTGTGGGGGCCACGCCCGACGGGGCCGAGCGGGAGTCGCCCACCGGCACCGACACCCGGGCCGGGCGGGCCACCGTCGAGCTCCTCGGGGTCCTCGCCTACGGGGAACTCTCGGCGTTCGACCGGATGGCGGCCGACGCCCGGTACGCGCCCACGCTGAGCGGCCGGGCCGCGCTCTCGGCGATGGCCGCGGCGGAGATGGGCCACTTCCGACTGCTGGAGGACCATCTCGCTGGTCTCGGGGTGTCCGTGGAGCAGGCGATGGGGCCGTTCGTGGCCCCGCTCGACGCCTACCACGCCTCGACGGCCCCCCGGAGCTGGCTGGAGTCCCTGGTCAAGGTCTATCTGGGCGACGGCCTGGCAAACGACTTCTACCGCGAGGTCGCGGGCTGGCTCCCCGGCCCGACCGGCGAGCTGGTCCAGAAGGTCCTGGCCGACACCGGCCACAGTGCCTTCGCCGAGCGCGAGGTCCGGGCGGCATGCCGGGACCGCCCGGTGCACGACCGGCTTGCGCTGTGGGGCCGCCGGCTGCTCGGAGAGGCCGTCACCCAGGCCCAGCTCATCGTCGCCGAGCGGGACGACCTGGTGGAATTCATCGTCTCGGGCTCAGGCGAGCTGTCCGACATTGCGGCGCTGCTGCGGAAGCTCCAGTCCCACCACGGCAAGCGGATGGCCAGCCTCGGCCTCACGTGAACCCCGACGTGGTCCGTTCGCCCAGGGCGCACCGCCCACGGCGGCTGCGCCGACGTGGCTGCACTAGCGTGGGTCGGGTCAGCGGAGCACGACGACCAGGAGGTTCACCGGTGGAGGTCAAGATCGGCATCGCGGAGAGCGCGCGGGAGCTCGTGGTGTCCAGCGACCAGACGCCGGACGAGGTCCAGGAGCTGGTCGACGACGCGCTCAAGAGTGACGGGGGCCTGCTGCGGATGGTGGACGACAAGGGTCGCCGCTACCTCGTCCGCGCTGCGCAGATCGCCTACGTGGAGATCGCCCCGGCCGTCGCCGGCCGCGTGGGCTTCAACGTCAATTGATCGGCGGGCCCCCGGAGGTCCCCCTGCGGCAGGCGCACCTGATGTGACCACGGTTCCCGGTGCCGACGGCGCGGACCTGCACGTCGAGATCGACGGAACCGCCGACGCCGCGGTGACGGTCGTGCTCGCTCACGGATGGACCCTCGACGCCCGTGCCTGGGCCCCCGTGGCCCGGTCGCTGGTCGGGCCCGGCACGCGGGTGGTGCGGCCCGACCACCGCGGGCACGGCCGTTCGGCGGCCGTCGAGCCCTCCACGATGACGATCGACCAGCTCGCCGACGACCTCGCCGCCGTGATCGACACCGTCGCGCCGGCCGGGCCGCTGGTGCTGGCTGGCCACTCGATGGGCGGCATGACGCTGATGGCGCTGGCGGACCGGCACCCGCGGATCGTCGCGCGGGCCGTCGGAATCGCGCTGGTCGCAACGGCCAGCGGCGGGATCGGAGGGGTGGGGCCTGCGCCGCGGCGGGCGGCGCTGTTCCGCGCCGTCGAGGGTCGGCTGTATTCCTCGTCGCGGTGGGCGTCGCGGCCGTCGATGGGGAGCCCACGGCTGCTCGCGCCGGGCCTGCGCTGGCTGTTGCTCGGGCCCGACGCCAGCCCCGAGGCGACCAGGATCACCGTGGACGTCGTGGCTGCGTGCCGTCCGGCCACCGTAGCCGGATTCCGGCCGACACTCTCGGAGCACGAGCGCGACGCTGCGCTGGCTGCGTTCGCGTCGGTCCCGACGGCCGTGCTGGTCGGGTCCCGGGACCGGTTGACACCGGTCGCGGCATCGCGCCGGATCGCCGCCCGCCTGCCCGGGGCGTCGCTGACGATCTTCACCGACGCCGGGCACATGTTGCCGGTCGAGCGGGTGGCCGGAGTAGCGGCCCGGATCAGCGCGCTGGTGGCGGAAGCGCCCGCCGCGGGGTGAGAGACCTCACGGAGTCGCGGCGTCCGCGCCAGGGATCAGGGGGAATCCACCGAGGCCCTTCCACGCCAGCCGGGCCATCAGCGCGACGGCCTCGTCGCGGGGGACGGCCCGCTGGGAGTCGAGCCAGTACTGGGCGGTGACCTGGCTGAGCCCGACCAGGCCGACGGCGAGCAGCCGCGCCCGGTCGCGGTCGAGCCCGGCGTCGGTGGTGACGGCGCCGGCGATGGCGTCGACGCAGCCGGCGGTGGCCCGCTCGACGACGGCCGCGATCTCGGGCTCGCCGCGCAGGTCGGACTCGAACACGAGCCGGAACGCCTGGCCCTCGCCGGCGACGAAGTCGAAGTAGGCAGCGACGGCGGCCTGAGCGCGTTCGCGGTTGTCGGCCGTCGAGTCGATCGCGGTGCGCACCCGCTCGACCAGCTCGTCCGCGGAGCTCGTCAACAGCGCCCGGTAGAGCTCCAGCTTGCCCGGGAAGTGCTGGTAGAGCACGGGTTTGCTGACGCCGGCCTTCTCGGCGATGTCGTCCATGGCGGCGGCGTGGTACCCCTGGGCCGAGAACACGTCGCGGGCGGCGAGGAGCAGCTGCGCGCGTCGCGCCCCGCGGGAGAGCCGGGTGCCGCGGTGGGCCGGTGCCTCGGTCATGACTCTCTCCTTCCGTCGGGGTCCCGCCCGGGTCGGAGGCGGAGC
Source organism: Pseudonocardia sp. (assembly GCA_043716935.1). Taxonomy (GTDB): domain Bacteria; phylum Actinomycetota; class Actinomycetes; order Mycobacteriales; family Pseudonocardiaceae; genus Pseudonocardia. The sequence goes on along the minus strand of JAYSXW010000415.1, from coordinate 567 downwards.
CCCAGCTTACCGACGGGTAGCCACCGACGGCTCACGACGTGGCCCGGAACCTCCGCAACCGCAGGCTGTTGGTGACGACGAACACGGAGCTCAACGCCATCGTGGCGCCGGCGATCATCGGGTTGAGCAGCCCGGCGGCCGCCAGTGGCAACGCGGCGACGTTGTAGGCGAACGCCCAGAACAGGTTGATCTTGATCGTGCGCAAGGTGGCGCGCGACAACTCGATGGCGTCGGCGGCACCGCGCAGATCGCCGGAAACCAGCGTGAGGTCGCTTGCTTCGATCGCAACATCCGCTCCCGTGCCGATTGCGATCCCGAGATCCGCCTGCGCGAGTGCGGGCGCATCGTTGACACCATCACCGATGACCGCAACGACCCGACCCTCGCCCTGCAAAGCCGTCACGACGCCGACCTTGGCCTCGGGGAGCACATCGGCGATGACGCGATCGACGCCGACCTCGGTCGCGATCGTGCGGGCGGTGGCCTCGCGGTCGCCGGTGACCATCACCGTCTCCACCCCGAGGCGATGCAACATCGCGATCGCCTCGGCGGACGTGGGCTTGGCCG
>JAYSXW010000414.1:0-3303 GCA_043716935.1 Pseudonocardia sp. | reverse complement strand
CCAGCACCCCGACCCACAGGTAGATCAGCAGCACCGCGCGGCGGTGGCTGTGGCCGATCTGCAACAACCGGTGGTGCAGGTGCATCTTGTCGGGTGCGAACAGGCTCACCCCCAGCCGGGTGCGGCGGACGACGGCCAGCAGCAGGTCGAGCACCGGCAGGAACACCACCGAGGCGAGCACGATGGCCGGAGCGAACAGGCCGAGGTAGTTGCTGGCGTCGAGGCTGTAGTCCACGATCCGACCCGACGACATCGTCGTGGCCGCGGCGAGCAGCAGTCCGATGAGCATCGAGCCGGAGTCGCCCATGAAGATCCGCGCGGGGTTGAAGTTGTGCGGCAGGAAACCCAGGCACGCCCCGGCCAGCACGGCAGCGACCAGCGCGGGCGCGTAGGCGTTCGGGTCGTTGCCGATCTTGGGGATCAGCCCGAGCGCGAACAGCCCGACCGATCCGGCTGCGATGAGCCCGATGCCGGCGGCGAGACCGTCGAGACCGTCGATGAAGTTCATGGCGTTGACCAGGGCGACGGTGAGCAACACCGTCAGCAGCACACCCTGATCCTGGCCGAGGATCAGCGTCGAGCCGGAGATCCCGGTGCCGCCCCCGCCCCAGGGGATCCAGAATGCCGTCCAGGCCACACCGAACAGGGCCAGGATGCCCCCGGCGGTGGTCTGGCCGGCGAGCTTCGTGAGCGCGTCGAGGTCGTAGCGGTCGTCGAGCACCCCGACGCCGACGAGCAGCACCGCGGCCGCGAGCACCCCGAGTATCTCGAACGGGTTGCTGTCGAACGCGAGCCGCATCGCGGGGAGCTGGTAGGCCATCAGTGTGCCGGCGAGTACCCCGCCGAGCATCGCGATGCCGCCCCAGCGCGGCGTGGGCGTGACGTGGACGTCGCGGCCGCGGGGCCAGGCCACCGCACCGAGCTTCAACGCGAGCACGCGCACGGGCCCGACCAGCAGGAACGTCACCACTGCCGCCGTCAGTCCCGCGAGCAGGTACTCCCGGATCGGCAGGATGAACGTCATCCGGTCACGGGCGGGGGTAGGCGGGCCACCGCGTCACCAGCGTGGTGACCGCCTCGGCCACGTCGGCCAGCTCCGCGTCACCGGCGGGCGTGCCCTGGGGGGCCTTGACCGCCCGGGCCAGCAGCGACCCGACTTCGGCCATGTCCGACTCCGTCATCCCCTGCGTGGTGACGCTCGGCGAGCCGACGCGCAGGCCGGAGGGCTTGAGCGGCGGTGCCGGGTCGTAGGGGATGGCGTTCTTGTTGAGGGTGATGCGGGCGGCGTCGCAGCGGGACTCGGCCGCCTCGCCCGTGACGCCGATCGGGCGTAGGTCGAGCAGCGCGAGATGGGTGTCGGTGCCACCCGACACCGCGCGCATGCCCTCGGCCTCCAGGCTCTTGGCCAGCGCGACCGCGTTGGCGATCACCCGAGCCGTGTAGGCCTGGAACTCCGGCTGCGCCGCCTCCCGCATCGCGACGGCCTTGGCGGCCACTGCGTGCATCAGCGGGCCACCCTGGGCGAACGGGAAGACGGCCTTGTCGACGGTCTTGGCGTGCTCGGCGCGGGCGAGGATCATGCCGCCGCGCGGGCCCCGCAGCACCTTGTGGGTGGTGGCCGTGACGACGTCGGCGTAGGGCACCGGAGACGGGATCGCCTTCCCCGCGACCAGCCCGATGAAGTGCGCGGCGTCGACCCACAGGATCGCGCCGACCTCGTCGGCGATCTCCCGGAACGCGGCGAAGTCGATCAGACGCGGGTATGCGGTGGCACCCGCCACGATCATCTTCGGCCGGTGCTCGCGGGCCAGGTCGCGAACCTGGTCGTAGTCGATGAGCTCGGTGTCCTGCCGGACGGTGTAGCTGACGGCGTCGAACCACTTGCCCGAGAAGCTGACCTTGGACCCGTGGGTGAGGTGCCCGCCCTGCTTGAGGTCCATCGCGAGCACCGTGTCGCCGGGCTTCGTGAACGCCCCGTACACCGCGAAGTTCGCCGACGCGCCGGAGTGCGGCTGGAGGTTCGCGTGCTCGGCGCCGAAGAGTTCCTTCGTGCGGGCGTTGCCGATCTCCTCCGCCTGGTCCACCACCTGGCAGCCACCGTAGTAGCGCCGGCCCGGATAACCCTCAGCGTACTTGTTCGACAGCGTCGAACCGAGCGCCGCCAGCACCGCCGGGCTCGTCAGGTTCTCGCTCGCGATCAGCTGCAGACCGCCGCGGAGCCGGGCGAGCTCGTCGAGCACCACTCCGGCGATCTCCGGGTCCTGCCGGGAGAGAGCGTCGAAGTCGGGTCCCCAGAACGGTGTGGTCACGAGCTGCAGGCTACCGGGCGTCACGCCGCGGCGCGGGCCTGGTCCCGCCACCACGCCACCGTCTCGGCGAGGCCCTCGTCGAACGGGGTGGGCGTCAGACCGAAGGTCTCCTGGGCCGCCGCGGAGTCGATCACGAACGGCGACGCGAACTGGTAGCGGACCTCCGGCAGCTCCCGCAGGAACGGCACGGCCACCCCGCCCAGCCGGATCACGAGCCGCGGCAGCACCTGCACGCCCGGGTTCGCGACGCCGGCGATCCGCGCCATCCGCTCGGCCACGTCGTTCGGGGACACGGCCCGGTCGGTGGGCACGTGCCACGGCCGGCCCCACGCCCGCTCGTCGCTCGCCAGGGTCACCAGCGTGCGGGCGACGTCGCCGACATGGGTCCAGGAGTGCGGCGCGTCGGCGTCACCCTGGACGAGACGCGGCTTCTTCCCGGCCAGCAGCCGCGGCACGAACTGTTCCCCGAGGTGCCCGGTGCCGGTGATGCCGGGCCCGTAGAAGTCCGACGCGCGGGCCTCGGTCACGCGCGCCCGGCCGGCTTCGTGCGAGGCCAGCGCGTCGAGCCACATGCGGTTGCGGACGGCACCCTTCGTGCCCGGGGCTGAGCGGAGCGGGGTCCGCTCGGTCATCGGAGCGTCGACGGGGCCGTAGCCGTACAGGTTCGCCATCGTGACCAGTACGGCGCCGGAACGCTCCGCCGCAGCGAGCAGCGCAGCGGCGATCGGGGGCCAGTCGGTGGTCCAGTGGTGATAGGGCGGGTTGACGCAGTTGTAGAGCGCGGCGGCGCCGCCGGTGAGCTCGGCGATCCGGCCGGCGTCCGACGCGTCGGCGGCCACCCGCTCGATCGCGGGGTGGACGGGTCCGGAGCCGCTGCGCGTGATCATCCGGACGTCGTGGCCGTCGTCCGCGAGGAGCCGGGCGACGCCGCTCCCGATCGTGCCGGCTCCGACGATGACGTGCCGGGACATGGCGTCTCCTTCGTTGTGTGAGC
>JAYSXW010000413.1:0-3308 GCA_043716935.1 Pseudonocardia sp. | reverse complement strand
GGCGGGGACACCGACGTCGACGGCGCCACGGCACAGCTCACCACGTTCGTCGACGCCGGCGGCACGCTCGTCGAGACCGCCGACGGCTACGGCGACGGCGCCGCCCAGCAGATGCTCGGCGAGGTGTTGGTGTCGTCGGTGCCGTCGGTGCGTACCTGGTGATCGCCGGCCGGTCGACGCCGCCCGGCGGCGCCCGGGGCGACGGCGCGGCCCGCGGCGCCCTGCTCGCCGGTCTGGACGCCACCCTCACGCGCATCGGCACCGACCATCACGATCTCTGGCAGCTCCCCGGCTTCGACGCCACGGTGCCGCTGGAGGAGACGCTCTCGGCGGTGCAGGTGGCCGTGTCGGCGGGCAAGGTCCGCTACGCGGGGCTGGTGGCGCCCCGGGGCTGGCAGCTCGCCACCGTCGCGAAACGGGCGCGGACGCTCCCCCTGTCGGTGGCGCTGGCCTGGGTGCGCGACCGACCCGGGGTGGCCGCCGCCGTCGTCGGCGCCCGCGACGCGGCGCAGCTCTCGGCGTCCACGACGGCGGAGGCGGTGGTGCTGCCGGCCGAGATCCGCGCTGCCCTCGACGACGTGAGCGACCCCGCCTGAACCTGGCATCCGGCCCGCGGCCGCCTCTAGGGTGGACGGAATCCACCCGGCGTTCACCGCCGGGTACAGACGACGGACGGAGGTGCGCCGGTGGCGCGATCGACCGGCACGACCGAGGGGGACGCGATCGACGGGAAGCCGGGCGGCGGGTCCGAACACGGCCGGTTCGAGGGGGACCGGTTCGAGGGGGACTGGGAGTACCGCCCCCTGCAGCTGCCCGGTGACGTCTCGCGCCTGACCGCGTCGGTCCGCCTGGCCATCCAGGCCGAGTACGGCGGCTGGGAACTCTCCCGGGTCCGTCTCTACCCCGGCGGCCTGCGCAAGGTGTGGCTCAGACGCAGACGGACCACCCGCATGCTCCCCGAACTCTCCACCTGAGCCGCACCTCGGGACCGTGTTGCCGTCGACAACGTCAGGGCTCCGGCGTGTGGGCGTCCCAGTCGACGGCTGGGGGTGCGACCCCGTGCGCGCTGGGGACCCCTCGGAAGGCATAGGGGCCGGCCTCCAGGCCCGGTTGGACGAACCAGCACTCCCCCGGTTCCCCGCGCTCCAGGATCGCGACGATGGCGTCGGTCACGTCGTCGGTGGTGAGGAGGGGGAAGTCGCCGAACTGCGCCTTCGCGTGGGCGATGAGCGGGGTGTCGGCAAAGCCCGGACAGACGGCGTTGACGCGGATACCCTCCGCGGCCAGCGGCGGGGCAGCGGAGCGCACGTACCCGACCACGGCGTGCTTGGACAGGGTGTAGAGCGCGTCGCCGGGCAGGGCGACGAGGCCGGCCAGCGACGCCGTCACCACGATCGTGCCGCCGCCCGCGCGGCGCAGCGCCGGCACCGCTGCGGTCAACCCGAACACCACATGATCGACGTTGACGCCCATGATCCGGCGGTAGCCCTCCAGGTCGAGGGACTCCAGGCCCGACTGCCCAGACGTGACCCCGGCGTTGAGCAGCACCACGTCGAGGCGCCCGAACGCCTCCTCCGCGGCGGCGACGGCGGCCGTCATGACAGCGGAGTCCGAGGCGTCACCCGGCAGCGCGATGCCCCCCACCTCGGCGGCCACAGCGGCGGCCCCGGCCGCGTCCCGGTCGGCCACCGCCACGCGTGCCCCGGCCGCCGCCAGCCGCCGCGCCGCCGCCGCCCCGATGCCCGATGCAGCCCCGGTGACCAGGGCGCCCCTGCCCGTCAGATCCATAACGTTCTCCTCTGCCCGGTTCGGCTCAGCACGTACGCAGGAAGGTGTCGAGCACGCGGGCGCCGAAGGTCAGCGAGTCGACGGGCACCCGCTCGTCGATGCCGTGGAACAGCGACGCGAAGTCGAGGTCGGGCGGCAGCCGCAGCGGCGCGAACCCGAAGCAGCGCATGCCCAGCTCGATGAACGACTTGGCGTCGGTCCCGCCCGACAGCATGTACGGCACCGTCACCGACGTGGGGTCCTCGGTGCGCAGCGCGGCCGCCATCGCCTCGACGAGCGGGCCGTCGAACGTCGTCTCCACGGCCGGCAGCTCCGTCACCCACTCCCGGGTGACGTCCGGGCCGAGCAGCTCGTCGACCTCGCGCAGGAACGCCTCCTGCCGCCCCGGCAGTACCCGGCAGTCGATCACCGCCTCGGCCGTCGACGGGATGACGTTGGCCTTGTAGCCGGCGTGCAGCATCGTGGGGTTGGCCGTGTCGCGCAGCGTCGCCCCCACGATCCGCGAGAGCGGCCCGAGCTTCGCCATCGAACCCTCGAGGTCGTCCTCGGCGAACTCCAACCCGGTCAGCTCCCGCATCCGCGCGACGAAAGCCCGGACGGTGTCGGTCAGTGTCAACGGGAACGTGTGGTTGCCCAGCCGCGCGACAGCCTCCGCGACCTTGGTGACGGCGTTGTCGTCGTGCAGGAACGACCCGTGCCCCGGCTTGCCCCGCGCCCGCAGGCGCATCCAGGCGATGCCCTTCTCGGCCGACTCGATGAGGTAGACGCGCCGGTCCTCCGCCAGCGTCAACGAGAACCCGCCGACCTCCCCGACGGCCTCGGTACACCCCTCGAACAGCTCGGGTCGGTGCTCCACCAGCCACCCGGCCCCGTACCTGCCGCCGGCCTCCTCGTCGGCGAGGAAGGCGAAGACGATGTCGCGCGGCGGCACCACCCCGTCGCGCTTGAAGCGCCGGGCGACCGCGATCATCATCGCGACCATGTCCTTCATGTCGACGGCCCCACGCCCCCACACGTAGCCGTCCCGCACGGCCCCGGAGAACGGGTGCACCGACCACTCGCTCGGCTCGGCCGGCACCACGTCGAGGTGGCCGTGCAGCAGCAGCGCCCCGCGGTCCGAGTCGGCGCCGGTGAGCCGACAGAAGACGTTGTCGCGCCGCGGCGCGCCGGACTCGACGATTTCCACGTCGTACCCGACCTCGGTCAGCTTGGCCGCCACGTACTGCGCGGCCTCCCGTTCGCCGGTCACGGTGGCCGGGTCGCCGGTGTTGGTCGTGTCGATCCGGATGAGCTCGGAGCAGATGTCGACGACCTCGTCCTCAGCGCTGGTCACGCGGGTCTTCCTACCACCGCCCGGGGTCGCCGTCCGCCGCGGAGGAGGCCCGGTGGGTCCCCGGCAACCCGGGCGACGGGTCGGCTATCCTCCAATCGCAGGTCCGAGTGGCGGAATGGCAGACGCGCTAGCTTGAGGTGCTAGTGCCCTTTAACGGGCGTGGGGGTTCAAGTCCCCCCTCGGACAC
>JAYSXW010000412.1:0-1088 GCA_043716935.1 Pseudonocardia sp. | reverse complement strand
TCACCGGCAGTCGGTGCGGCTTTGGGCGCCACATCTCCTGGGTTGACTATGCGGCAGGGATGGACGATGTTCCGGTCAGGTACCGGAAGTGGCCGGTGATGGGGAAGGCGAAGAGGATGTCTTCCTCCTGGGCGCCGTCGCCGATGTTGTGCACGATCATGTGACGGTCGGTGCCGGGTACGAGGTCGTCCACGACGAGGCCGGTGTGCGCGAGCCCGCTGACGTCCCACATCACGATGTCGCCGGGGGCGTAGTCACCGGCGATCTGCGACTGCGGCGCGGAAGCTCCGGCGCGTGCGAAGAAGGTGGCCAGGTTCTTGACTCGACGGTGGTCGATGTTGGCGTCCGGGGTGGTGCGACCGGTGGCCGGGTAGGCCGAGAAGTGCCGCAGCATGTCCTCGTGCACGCTGACCTGCAGGTCGCTGCCGACGGCGCGGAAGGCCCGGATGACGACGTCGGTACAGACTCCGGTCTGCAGCGGCACGTCCCCGCCGGGGTAGGCCAGGGCGACGTAGGCGGGGTCGTATTGCGTCGTGCGGCCGATCTGCGACTTGGCCGCCGCGACAAGGGCACGGATCCTGTCCGCCGTGGCGAGCGCACCCGGTGCGCTGGCCGTCAGGGACAATCCACCGGTCGGTTTGGCCAGTGACTTGTTCGCGGCCGTGAGGGGTGCCGACTTCTTCTGGGGGACGGTTGCTGACGCAGCCGGCGCGGCGAACAGCACCGCGCCGAGCGACACGACTGCGGCGGCAGCACGCCGATGCCCACGCCACGTCGTCGCTCGCTGATGCAGGGGTCGCCGTCTCATGGCGACCATCGTCGCCTACTTCGGCGCGCGATTGCACTGAACGCTGTTCCGTCAGCGGCTGAGGACGACCTTGACAGCGACGGTGTCGGCGGCGCGCGCGAACAGGTCGTAGGCAGCCACCATGTCGGCGAGCGCGAAGCGATGCGTCACGAAGCGACCGACGTCGATCTGGCCACTCGTGGTCAGGCGCAACAGCGTCGGCGTGGAGTAGGTGTCGACGAGATCCGTCGTGATGGTGAGGTCCCGACTCCACAGGCGTTTCAGGTGCAGCGTGGCCGGC
>JAYSXW010000411.1:0-9997 GCA_043716935.1 Pseudonocardia sp. | reverse complement strand
ACCCGAGCCGGTCGATGTCGGCCGCGGCGCCGGTTCGGGCCGCAGGACGGGCGCCGCCACGCTCGTCGAAGTCCGAAACGGAACGTGAACCCGACCGGCAGCGGGAACCGCAGCCGAAGCGGGGCCGGACGCCGGGAGCTCCTGCGGAGCGCCTGCGCCCACGGGGTCCTCGACGCGGCGGGAACCCGACACCATGAGTGCGGCACGACCCCAGGGCGTGTCCGCGGCCATTCCGCTGTCGGGCCGCAGTCCCGACGCGGCCGCGCCGCCCGACGCAGCGATGCCGTCTCCACCCAACCCCGAAAGGGCAGCAGCCCGCGCGGTGGGACGGGACTCCGGCGCCGCGTGTCGGGCCCCGGGCATCTTCTGCAGCGTGGCGCGTTCCGTCTCCGGGGTGCGTGGCGCGGGAACCGCTGCGCGGGAAGGGGTGGGCCCGGTGGGTGGCGGCGCGGCCGGAACCGGGCGAGCGGCGGCGGACGGCAGTTGCTCGGCACGCAACCGGACCAGATCGGCGACGGTGCGCGGCTGGGCCAGGCCGGGGGCGGCGCGGTGCCGCAGCACCACCACGGCGACGCCGATGATCGCGACAAGGACCACGACCCCCAGGATCAGCGCGATCAGAACCAGCGTGCCCATCCCGGCAGTCTCCGCTCCACCCGTGCACAGCCACCCCCGACAAGCGGAACGGGGACGCCGGGCGAACGGCCCGGAAGGCGAACCTAGCACCTCCGCCCACCCGGATCTGTGATCGGTGCTGTGCGTGTTCTCCCTGCTCACCAGCATGATCACGGGTATGAGCGCGATGTGGATGAGTGACGGCGGGCGGCGGCGGGAAGGAATCGTTGTGGATTCGGAGCTGAGCGAGCTGGCGGCCGCGCACGGCGTGGCGACGGGGTACCGCGACGGCGAGCGGCGCCCGGTCGAGGTCGACGCCGAGGTGGTGGTTCGCGTTCTGGGCCTGCTCGACGTCGACGCGAGCAGCCCGGAGGCGATCCGGGCGTCACTGGGCACCGCACGGGCGGCGGCCGCAACCGGGCGGCTGCCGGGCACGATCGCGGCCCGTACCGACCGGGCGCGACCTCTTCCCGTCGCCGGGACCTTGATCGACGAGAGGGGCGCCCGGATCGACGTCGCCGAGATCCCGGCCGGTCTAGAACCGGGGTGGTACCGGTTGGAGACCGAGCACCAGCAGGTCGTCGTCGTCGTCGCCCCGTCGAAGCTGCCATCGTCCCCGCGGACGTGGGGGTGGATGCTGCAGCTCTACGCCCTGCACTCGGCCGGGTCGTGGGGCATCGGCGACCTGACCGACCTGCGTGAGTTCGTCACCTGGACCGGCCGCGAGCACGGCGCCGGGGCGGTGCTGCTCAACCCGTTGCACGCGATCACGCCGGTGCCGCCCGTGCAGCCGTCGCCGTACACGCCGTCGAGCAGGCGGTTCGGCACGCCACTCGCGGTGTGCATCACCGATCTCGACGCCTACCAGCGCGCCGATCCCGTCACCCGCGCCGAGGTGGACGCGCTCCGGCCCGAGACGGTCGGCGACCGCATCGAGCACGACCGGGTGTGGGCCGCGAAACGGGCGGCGGCCGAGCTGCTGTGGCGCGCCGACGGTCGTCCGGAGCCGGTGGGGGCGTCGGAGGAGCTGTGGCAGTTCGCGATCTTCTGCGCCCTCGCCGAACGCCACGGTGCACGCTGGACCCGGTGGCCGCAGGAGCTGCGCCATCCCGGTACCGATGCCGTGGACGTGGCGCGCACGGAGCTGGCGCCGCGGGTGGCGTTCCACGCGTGGCTGCAGGAGCAGGTGCAACGCCAACTCGCCGACGTCCGGGACGCGGCCCGCGCAGTCGGGATGCAGGTCGTCCACGATCTCGCGGTCGGGTGTGACCCCGAGGGCGCCGACGCGTGGGCCTGGCAGGAGGTCCTCGCTCTCGGGGTCCGGGTCGGCGCGCCGCCGGACTCCTTCAGCCAGCTCGGCCAGGACTGGGGCCTGCCGCCGTGGCGCCCCGACCGCCTCGCCGACACCGGCTACGCCGCCTACCGCGACCTGCTGCGAGCGCTCCTGCGCCAGGCCGACGGCCTGCGCATCGACCACGTCGCCGGGCTCTGGCGGCTGTGGTGGGTGCCGCCGGGCGCGACTCCCGACCGCGGCACCTACGTCCACTACGACGCCGAGGTGATGCTCGCCGTCCTCACCCTGGAGGCCCACCGGGCGGGCGCACTGGTGGTCGGCGAGGACCTCGGAACCGTGGAACCCGAGGTCACCGCGGGGTTGGCGGAGCGCGGGATGCTGGGCTCGTCGGTCCTGTGGTTCACCCGTGACCTCGACGCTCCGGGTGAGCCCCTGCTGCCCCCCGAGCGATGGCCGGAGGAATCGGTCGCGACCGTCTCCACCCACGATCTGCCGACGGCCGTGGGCTACCTGCGCGGGGAGAACGTCCGGGTCCGTGCGGAGCTGGGGCTCATCGAGGACGTGGCCGGCGAGGAGGCGAAGGCCCACCTCGACCGGCTGGAGCTGGTGGCGCTGCTGCGCGAGCAGGGTCTCGTCGAGGGCACCGACCCCGGGGAGGACCAACTGATCGTCGCGATCCACGCCCTGCTGGCCCGCAGCAGGTCACGGTTGGTGCTGATCTCCCCCTACGACGTTCTCGGCGAGGTCCGGCAGCCCAACCTGCCCGGCACCGTCGACGAGTACCCGAACTGGCGGCTGCCACTGCCCGTCACGCTCGAGCAGCTGCGTGACGACCCCCGCGTCCGGGTAGTGGTCGACCAGCTGCGCCTGCGCCGTGCATGACCGGTCGGCGCAGAACCTCCGCTGCCTCCGGCAGCTCACATCGAAGCGGCGCACCGACCTCCGACAGGCCATCATCTTCTCGTGGACACCACCCGACTCGACCGCTGGCTGTGGGCGGTGCGGCTGAGCAAGACCCGCCCGGACGCCGCAGCCGTGTGCCGGGGTGGGCACGTGCGCGTCAACGGCAAGCCGGCGAAGCCGGCCACGCCGGTTCACCCCGGTGACGAGATCCGGGCCCGGGTCAACGACATCACGCGCATCGTCGAGGTCGTACGGGTGATCCAGAGCCGGGTCGGGGCCGTCGACGCGGCCACCTGCTTCGTCGACCACACACCCCCGCCACCCGACGAGACGTTGATCGCCGTCGCCCGTCGCGAGCGCGGAGCGGGCCGCCCCACCAAGCGCGAGCGGCGGGTGCTCGAGGAGTTCCGCACGCGCTCCTCCTAGGCCCTGACGGGGCCGGTTGGCGGACGTGGTGCCGGGTAGACCTGCACTGTCGGCGCGTCCGACCGAGGAGGCCCGAAACCGTGTCCGTGCCGAATCGACCGCCGGACCTGCAGCTACACCTGCGGGTCCGGACCTGAGCGCTCGGCTCGGCGCCGCCCGGCCCGGGTGGCGCATTGGGCGACCGCCGCCGGGATGCACCAGGACCAGGTGGACGACGTCGTGCTCGCCACCCATGAGGCGCTGGCGAACGTCGCTGACCACGCCTACGCCGGAACCGACGGTGCCGCGGCGTGGATCGAGGCCACCCCGGCCCCCGACGGCGGATTCGTCGTTGCCGTGCTCGACCAGGGCCGGTGGCGCGCGCCCCCGGCCGACCCGGGCAGCCGCGGCCACGGCCTCCGTATGATCGAGAGGCTGGCGGGGAGCGTCACCGTGCGTCGCGACGACGGCGGAACCACGGTCGAGATGAGGTGGCCGGCACCGGCCTGAGGTCGGGTCGTGGCCACAACCCGCGTTGTCGACGCCATCCGTCGCTGGTCCACTTGCCCGCTGGCGCACCGCGCCGTAACTTTCGGCGTCCCGCCACTCGCGCCGGGCCAGCTCCCGCTTGGTCGAGGCGTAGAGCTCCCGATCGACGGGGTCGGCGCGCAGCCGGTCCCGGAACGTCAGGTACCGCGCGACGGACGGGTCGTCGGGGCGATAGCAGTGCAGGTTCACCGGCCCGTCGGGCTCCCCGGCGCGCAGGCACCGGTGACCGGGCTCGGTCACCCGCAGCGTGTACCCGACCGCTTCCAGGTCGGGCAGGTACGCGGCCTCGTCATCGGGATCATCGACGCCGACGACGATGTCGACAACGGGCTTGGCCACCAGCCCCGGCACCGATGTCGACCCGATGTGCTCGACGAGCAGCGCCCGCGTCCCGAGCACCGCCCGCAGCTGGGAGGCACGTGCCTCGAACCGTCCTGGCCAGGCCGGATCTGGCTCCGCGAACGTCACACGGACGGGAATGAGGCCATCTACGAGCTTGGCGACCAGTTCGGCAACGTCGAGAGCCATCGGCTGTCCTCTCGTGGCTGCGGCGGTCCACTACCGCACTCGACGCAGGACCTGTTGGAATGACGCCGCTCCTGTCGAGATCGGTCCCGGCTCAGCGCGAGGTGACCGGTGCGGGTGGGAGCGCGGGAATGGAGCCGTCGGCGACCAACACCTCGGTCAGCGCGAACGTGACGATGTCGAGCACGAACCCCCGCACCTCCGTTCCGGGCAGCAGGAACGGATCGTGACGCAGCCGGGCGATTCCCCGCCGTACGTTGACGGCCGGGTCGGCGAACGCGTGGGTGCGCCACGGCGGCCGCATCCCGACCTCGTTCGCGAGTTCCTCGGAGAACTCGTCGTCGGTGAACGAGGCCAGACCGCAGTCGGTGTGCTGCACGAGCAGCACGTCGCGGGTCTGCAGCTTGCGCTGGCTGATCGTCAGTGACCGGACGACGTCGTCGGTCACCACCCCGCCCGCGTTGCGCAGCACATGCACCTCACCCAGCCCCATGCCGAACAGGGCGAACACGTCGATCCGGGAATCCATGCAGGTCAGCACGACCGCATGCAGAGCGGGGACGACGGCCAGGCCCTCGGCCCGCGCCGCCGCCGACCGTCCGCCACCCGCCTCGTAGCGGCGCAGCAGCTCCTCGTTGCTCACGGCGACGACGGTAGGGCAGCGACGCGGCGTCGCGTCAGGGGTGTGACCGGCTCCCCAGCAGATCCCGACGCCGCCGGCGCATCGGGCATTCCAGATACTGCGGGGGTCATGGCTGGCCCGCGACGCCCAGGCGGGTCAACCCGTGGCACTGGGTCGACCGCTCGACGCTCAGCCCCGCACCGCCGTGGCCGCGAAGAACGTATAACAGAACACCCCGTCCGGCTCGGCGGTGCGGTGGAGGTCGCGGATCCCGGCGTCGAAGGGGTCGGGATCGAGCAGGCCGGCGGCGACGGCGGGCCCCCGGACGCCCTCGATCATCGCCGTGAAGGTGCGACGGATGAACGCGTCGACGAGATCGGGCCGCGACGCGTCGACGTAGACCGTGCGCGGCACGACCTCGACGTCGACGAACCCGGCTGCGACCAGAAGCGGCCGCATGCGCCGGCCGATCAGTGCGTCGCCGCCGGCGAGGCGTTGCAGCGTGACCTGGCTTTCGATCACCGCCCGGGCGGCGGCGCTGTCGGGGTGGAAGTAGGCCGATCCGTGGTCGCCCTCGACGACCGTGATCGTGCCGCCGGGCCGCACCACCCGACGCAGCGCCCGGAGCGCGTCCTCGGGTCGGGGCAGGTGTTCGAGGACGAAGCAGACCACGACGTGGTCGAACGACCCGGGCTCGAACGGGAGGTCGTGGACGTCGGCCCGGACGAACTCGACGTCTGCGGTGCCGGCCCGTCGGGCCGCCTCGGCCAACGATGCCGCGGACACGTCGATCGCCGTGAAGCGGGCGCCCGGGCTGCGCCCGACGAGGGTGACGGTCTGCGCCCCCACCCCGCACCCGACCTCCAGCACCCGACTTCCCGTGGGGAACGCGATGTCGCCGTGGATGAGCTCGGCCAGGACGTCCGCCTGGTCGCGGAGCCGGTCGTTCTCCTGCCGCAGGTAGCCGTGGACGTAGCCGTCGGTACCGAGATTCCGGGTGGGGTCGGTGCTGGTCACGATCACTCCCCGTGCTGTTCGACGTCCGTCACCCCTACGGGCGGCACGTCGAGCCGCATTCGCGGCGCCGGGCCGAACCGGGTCGGGGCCTGCCCGTCGGGGACGAACCCGACGGATGCGTAGAACGCCGCCGCATGCGGGTTGGCGGTCACGTGGACGCAGCCGACCAGTCCCGACACCAGCCGGGTGGCGATTCCCAGTCGCCTCCGGTCCGGATCGACGAACAGGTCGTCCAGCTCCCACTCGCCGTCACGCTCGGTGGTGGTCGCGAAGCCGACGACGAGGCCCTCGTGGGTGACTGCAACACGGGTGCGGCCCGCGACCAGCGGCTCGCCGTCCCACACCAACACCTCCGGGTGCCTCAGCAGCACCTCCCGGTCGCCCGCGTTCGACAGCGACGCCCCGCGGAACACCTCGCGCACCGCGTCGAGATCGGCGGGCACCCCGGGGCGGATCGTCACTGACGGCATGACCGGACCGTAGCCGCCGTAGGGTCACGCCGTGACCGGATGTCTGGGCCTCGTCGGCAGCGGCGAGTACCTCGACGTGATGGCGCCGGTCGAGAGGTCACTGCTCGACGCCGCCCGGCTCCGCGGACGCCCGTCACGATCGACGCGGACATGCGGACGGCTCGGCCATCCTGTTGCCCCCGTCGGCCGCGTGAGCGCCTCCGACGGGGACCGCGTCCCACCCTTCGACCCGGGGTCGGCACCGCACGCGCGACGGTGACGATCTCGACGGCCTGCTCGGGCACAGGGCCACGCGGGCCGTCCGGCAGAATGGTGACGTGATCGAGGGGCTGCCGCTGCAGCTGCCCAGCACGGGCCCCGAACCGGTGCCGTTCGACGTCGCCGTGGCCGCGGTCCTGGGCTACGCGCGCGGACGGCGCCCCCTGCGCTATCGGTCCCCGGACTTCCCGCGGGGTCACTGGGCGCAGCTGCCGGCGTTCGGCTGGGCACGGTTCGACGTCGCGCCGGTCGACCCGCCCGGCGACGGCGACGTCCTGATCGGCGAGGGCCTGCACGGCCGGCTGGACCGAGCCGGCTGGGTCGAGGTCTCCGACGCCCTCGTCCGCGTCCGCCCGCTCGCGGACGCGATCGAGGACCGCGCCGCCGGCCGGGCCTTCTGGGAGCTGCCCGAGGAGGAGCTGTCCGTGCTGGGCGAGCCCGGCACGGTCGGCGCCGCGCTACGGCAGATCGGACGGGTCTCCGGGTCGCACGCCGGCCACGTGTCCGCAGCGCTGCACCATCGCCGTCCCGGCCTCGTGCCGCACGTGACCCGCACCACCCGCCGCGCCCTGCTCCCCCACGCCGAGGAAGGCGACAGCGGGGTGGAGGCGGTGATCCTGCGCGAGCTGCAGGTCAACGCGGGCGTCTTCGCGACGCTGGAGACGACCGTCGCGGAGCTGGTCGGCGACGCTCGGCCGACCCGGCTGCGGCTGCACGACATCCTGCTGTGGCTGGCCACGACCCTGCGGCTGACCCACGCCGTGGAACTCGGCCGCCGCATCAGCACGGCCGACACGACCGTGTGACGCGGCCGGCACTGCCCCGACAGCGACCGAAACCTCCCGAGGTCGCCACCACGGTCGAGCCTCACCGAGCTCGCGATCGGGAGGGACGCCGTGAGCCATTCTACTGGGCTGAATGGTCCATCATCACATCAGGTGAACGTGGCAGACGGGCGATACGACCGGGCCAGCATCGACGACACGTAGGTGTCAGCAACGCAACGAAGTCGAGGAACCACGATGAGCAACACCAGTCGGCTGACCAGTGAGAACGCCGCGGATGCTCCCAGCGAAGCGATCCCGGCCCAGCGAGTGACGGGCCCGCCGGTCGTCACGTCGACGGCGGGCGTGTCGTCCTGCCGCTGCGGGCACACGGCGGAGCTCCACGAACACTTCCGGCCCGGCAGCGAGTGCGGCGCCTGCGAATGCGGCCGCTACCGCACCACGGCCGCATTCGCTGCCCAACTGACTGCCCTGATGCGTCGCCGCTGACGGCCGGGCCGGGCCGGTTGCCCCTCACCGGCGATCAGGGTCATGCTGGGTCGCGCCCGTCCCGACCCTGAGGAGCCAACGATGGCCTTCCCCGGCCTCCAGCACGTCGCGATCACCGTCTCGGACCTCGCCCGCAGCACCCAGTGGTACTCCGCGCTCCTGGGAGCCGAGCCCGTCCTCGACGAGGACGAGGAATCGGGCAACTTCCACCACACCGTCTTTGCCCTCGACGGCGGCGCGCTCTTCGGTCTGCACACCCACATGGGCGCCGAGACCGGCGGCCCGGCCGACGAGCGGCGACCCGGGCTCGACCACGTCAGCTTCGGGCTCGCCGGCAGCGCCGAGCTGGAGCAGTGGCAGAGCAGGCTCGACGAGCTCGGCATCGCCCACGGCGGCATCAAGAAGGCCCACTACGGCAGCGGCATCTCCTTCCGCGACCCCGACAACATCGCGCTCGAGTTCTTCATCGCTCCGGGCACCTGAGCGTCTCCCCGCACCCGGGCGGGGCGATCACGACCGGCGCTCGGCGCGGGCAACGGCGGCCCGGACGGTGTCGGCGTCCGCGGGAGTGCCGGCGGGATTGTCGAACGAACCGTAGGGCTCGCCGTAGGCCGGGGTGCCCGGCTCGGTACGCCAACCCTCCGCAAGCGGTCCGACGTCGACGACGTCGTAACCGATGGCATCCAGGAACGCGACGACCGTGGACCTGGCCTCGACATCGTCCCCCGCGATCGGCAACGCCGTCCGGTCCGCTGCCCCGACGGGACGTGCCAGGGACTCCAGGTGGCGGAAATAGATCGTGTTGAACCCCTTGACCACTCGCGCGGAGCCCAGGTGCTTCGCCAGCAGTTCCGACGCCGTGCTCGTGTTCTCGTCCAGCTCGGCGATCCGGCCGTCCCGATCCGGGTAGTAGTTGTTCGTGTCGATCACGACCGTGCCCGCGAGCGGTTCCACCGGCACTGAACGGTAGGCCTTCAGTGGGACGCTCACGACCACGATGTCGCCGGCCTCCGCCGCCTCTGCGGCCGCGGCCGCGCGGGCTCGTGGACCCAGTTCCGCCACCAGGTCCCGCAGCGTCTCCGGTCCCCGGGAGTTGCTGAGCACCACGTCGTAGCCGGCGGCGGTCGCGAGCCGCGCCACGGTGCCGCCGATGTTGCCGCTGCCGATGAAGCCGATGGTTGTCATGCACCCGCCAACCGATCAGTTCGCAGCCGGATTCCCGGCGAAACCGTCCATCGCGGCCCGCGTGACAGGCGGGTGAGCGATGAGTCACCCGCGTCGGACTTGCCCCTTCACCGGGAACCGCGGTGTGGACAACCCGCTGATCTTCGCCGGTTTCATGGTGTCCAACTCCGAGACCGGACACGGCTCGTTCTCCTGGAGCGCCGTCACCCAGGCCGCGCAGCTCCAGGTGGTGGTCAAGCAGGCCCGCGACGCGGTCACCACGTTCCTGGACCGCGACTTCGTCATCGCCGAGATCGCCGAGATCGCCGAGATCAGCCGCGACGCCGCGCCATCACCCATTGGTGGCCGGGTTGTCGACCTACGGGACGTCCACGCCCTGCGGGATGTCGTCGGTGAACGGGTTTCTGCGCAGGGGGCGCTGGTCCAGAGCGTGCCCGCCGACGAGGGATTCTGGGTCACCGATGGCGGAGACCGTGTCTGGGTACAGATCCGCACCACGGGGGAAGCCCGTTCGTGGTCAAGCCCGGGGCGCGGATGTCATTCGTCGGGCAGGTCGTGGCGCACGGTCCGGACTTCCTCGACCGGCCGGACTTCCCCTCGGCGGATGCGACGGACCTGACCGGTGCGGGTGCGCACATCGAGGCGGATGTCAGAGACGTACACCTCGGATGACCGGCACCAGCACCTCAGCGTAGACGCCGCCAGGATGGCTGACAGAGATCCAGGGACGGGCGGTCCTGACAGCTGTCCTTCGCTTCCCAGCACGGTGGGCCGCTCGGGACTCGAACCCGGAACCCGACGGTTGAAGGCCGTCTGCTCTGCCGATTGGGTGAGCGGCCACGGACGAGTGCAGCGGTCAGCACCGCCGACGGGCGGGGCA
>JAYSXW010000042.1:0-2110 GCA_043716935.1 Pseudonocardia sp. | reverse complement strand
TGCCCCACCCCGCCGGGATCCACCGGCGCCCACACCCGGCCCCGAGCTCGACGACCGGGAGGCCGTCGACGGTGGAGGGGCCCAGCGGGAACGGGCCGAGCGGGAACGGGCCGAGCGGGAGAGGGAGCTCGACTCCGCGACCGAGCAGGAGGCCGAGGCGCGGGAGCGGGCCGAGGCGGACGAGGCCGTACGCGACGACGCGATCGCCGCCCGCGACGACGCCCGCCGCGAGCTCGACGAGCTGACCGCCCGACTCGACGTCGAGCGCGAACGGGAGCGCGCCGCCACGGCCGCCGCGCGGGAGGCGGAGGGCGCGGCAAAGGCCTCGGCCCGCGAGGCCGGTGCCGCGGCGGCCCGGACGGCGCGGGCACGGGTCCGCCTCGACGATCTCGACGTTCGCACCCGACCCGACCGCAGCTGACCCCCCGGGAGAGGCCACTCACACCGCTTCGGGGGATGACCATGCACCGGCCCGGGCACTCGACAGGTGGACGCATTCGTCTCCGATGAGAGGACCCATCGCCATCATGGCGCCCACCAGCACAGCACGGACCATCACCGAGACCGTCGCCGCCAACACGATCGTCGCCCAGCTCCGCGCGCTGGAGCAGCTCACCCAGACCGAGGCACAGATCGCCCGCATCCGCGTGATGCAGGCCCGCACCGACGCCGTCCGCCGGGAGTTGCGGCAGAACGGGGACAACGCCGGCATCCGCGCCCGTCGCATCGCCGAGGCCCTGCACTCCCTCGACGCTGTGCCCGATGTCATCACCCCGGCCATCGGTCGCGCACTCGCCCTGGTCAAGAGCACCGTCGAGCAGGCCCAGCCGATCGAGGAGGCCCTGTTGGGTGACCTCACACTGGAGCACCAGCTGCTCGACCGGGCCCGCTACGTCAAGGTGCTTGCGGAGAAGACCGACCTGCCGGGCGTCGCGTCCCTGGCGGACGACCTCGTCACCGCCCACACCGCCACCGTCGAGTGGATCACCACCGTGCTCGCCGAGGAGGCGCTCGGCGGTCCCGCCGCCCTGGCGCCGACGCCACTGCAGCGGGTCGCGGGAGGTGTGGCGCAGGTCGTTTCGCTGCCCACGCGATTCGCGATGGAGCAGGTCAACCGCGTCGTCGACACCGTCTCGCGGACCGGCGAGCAGGCCCGCGACGCCGTCGGTGACGTGGCCGGCCGGGTCGTGCAGCTCGGCCAGGGCACGCGCGAGATCGCTACCGCCGGCCGCGACGCCGCCCTCCAGCGCGCCGAGAAGGTCGCCTCCCGCGAGGGCGCCGACCAGGTGGCCGACGCCGTCCACGAGGCGCGCGTCGACCTGGGCAGCCTCAAGGCCGCCGAGCTGCCGATCGCTCATTTCGAGGAGATGACGGCGCAGGCCGCCATCGCCGCGCTGCGCACCCTCGACGACGCCGACGACCTCACCGCGATGATCGCGTTCGAGGGCAACCACAAGAACAGGGCCGGCGTCGTTTCCGCAGCGCAGACCCGATTCGCCGCGATCGCCAAGGGCGCTGCCGGCGTGTGATCGTGTTACGGGCGAGTATACAGGTCCTGTGATGCTGCTGAGCCCGCCCGGCGTGTACCGGGCCGAAGGCGACACCCAGATGTTGACCACGGTCATGCGTGAGAGCAGGTACGCCACCGGCCGGCACGTGCTCGATGTCGGCACCGGGAGCGGGGCACTGGCCGTCGCCGCGGCCCGTGCCGGCGCCGCATCGGTGACCGCGGTCGACCTGTCGCACCGCTCAGTGGCGGCCGCCCGGCTCAACGTACGACTGCACCGGGTCGCCGTCACCGTCCACCGGGGCGACCTGTTCGCCCCGGTGGCCGGCCGGCGGTTCGACCTCGTCGTGTCGAACCCGCCCTACGTGCCCGCCGAGACCGATGTCCTCCCGCGGCACCGCAAGGCTCGGTGTCGGGACGCCGGCCCCGACGGTCGCGCACTGCTCGACCGGATCTGCGGGGGCGTCGCGGACGTTCTCGCCCCCGACGGCCGGGTGCTGCTCGTGCACTCGGCGCTGTGTCGTACCGAGCTCACGCTCGACGCGCTGGCGCGGGTCGGACTCGTGCCGGAGGTGCTCTCCCGCGGGCGCGTACCGTTCGGTC
>JAYSXW010000410.1:0-3329 GCA_043716935.1 Pseudonocardia sp. | reverse complement strand
GAACTTCGCTCTGCGCGATTTCTCGCTCGCTGCGCCCACTCACCTACAACACCTCCGGGGCAAGGGAGATGATCTTCATGAACTTCTTGTCGCGGAGCTCGCGACCGACCGGCCCGAAGATGCGGGTCCCCCGCGGCTCACCGTCGGGCTTGATCAGCACGGCGGCGTTCTCGTCGAAGCGGATGTACGAGCCGTCCGGACGCCGCCTCTCCTTGACGGTACGCACGATGACGGCCTTGACTATGTCACCGCGCTTGACCCCGGCGGCCGGGATCGCATCCTTGACCGTGGCGACGATGATGTCGCCGATACCGGCGTAGCGCCGGCCTGATCCGCCCAACACCCGGATGCAGAGGATCTCCTTGGCCCCGGTGTTGTCGGCGACGCGCAGCCGCGACTCCTGCTGGATCACTTCGCCTTCTCCAGGATCTCGACCAGCCGCCAGCGCTTGGACGCCGACAGCGGACGTGTCTCCATCAGCCGGACGCGGTCACCGACGCCGGCCGTGTTGGCCTCGTCGTGCGCCTTGACCTTGCTCGTCCGACGGATGACCTTGCCGTACATCGGGTGCTTCACGCGGTCCTCGAGGGACACCACGATCGTCTTGTCCATCTTGTCGGACACGACGAGGCCCTCCCGGACCTTGCGCTCGTTGCGTTCCACCACTGTGGGCGGGGTCTTGGCCCCCGCGGGAGCCGCTGATTTCACTGGGTTGCTCATGCCGCGCCCTCGTTCTCGGTCGGAGCGGCAGACAGGCCCAGCTCGCGCTCACGCATGATCGTGTAGACCCGCGCGATGTCGTGCCGGACGGTACGCAGCCGCCGGTTGTTGTCCAGCTGCCCGGTGGCCATCTGGAAGCGGAGGTTGAACAGCTCCTCCTTGGCCTCGCGCACGCGGAGCACCAGCTCCTCGTCGGTCAGCTCGCGCAGCTCGGCGGCAGTGGTCGTCGAGACGGCCATCAGATGTCACCACCCTCACGGGTCACGATCCGGCACTTCATCGGCAGTTTGTGGATCGCGCGGCGCAGAGCCTCGCGAGCCGTCTGCTCGCTGGGGTAGCTCATCTCGAACAACACCCGGCCGGGCTTGACGTTGGTCACCCACTTCTCCACCGAACCCTTGCCCGAACCCATGCGGGTCTCGGCCGGCTTCTTGGTCAGCGGGCGGTCCGGGAACACGTTGATCCACACCTTGCCGCCCCGCTTGATGTGGCGGTTGATGGCGATACGCGCGGACTCGATCTGGCGGTTGGTGACGTAGGCGGGCTCGAGGGCCTGGATGCCGAAGTCGCCGAAATTGACCTGGGTGCCACCGGTGGCCGCACCGGTGCGGTGCGGCCGGTGCTGCTTGCGGTGCTTCACCCTGCGCGGGATCAGCATGGCTAGGCCTCCGTCCCGGTCTCGGCGGCCGCGGTGGTGGTGGGCCCCTCGGCCGTGGCCGTGGCGGTACCCCCACCGGCGGACTGCTCCGCGGCGGCGCGCCCGGCCTCGGTGCTGGTGGCCGTGGTGCCCGACGCGCCCGAACGGCGACGCTGTGGACGGTCCCTGCGGGGGCCTCCCCGGTCGGCGCCGGGGGCCGCGGCCGGAGCCGGGGTCCCCTCGCGGCGGCCACCGACGACGTCACCCTTGTAGATCCACACCTTGACGCCGATACGCCCGAAGGTGGTGCGGGCCTCGAACAGCCCGTAGTCGATGTCGGCGCGCAGCGTGTGCAGCGGGACGCGACCCTCGCGGTAGAACTCCGACCGCGACATCTCCGCGCCACCCAGACGTCCGGAGCACTGCACCCGGATGCCCTTGACCTGCGGCGATCGCATGGCCGACTGGATGGCCTTGCGCATCGCGCGCCGGAAGGCAACGCGGTTGGACAGTTGCTCCGCCACGCCCTGCGCCACGAGCTGGGCGTCGGACTCGGCGTTCTTGACCTCGAGGATGTTGAGCTGGACCTGCTTCTTGGTCAGCTTCTCGAGGTTGCCGCGGATGCGGTCGGCCTCGGCGCCGCGCCGACCGATGACGATGCCGGGGCGCGCGGTGAAGATGTCCACGCGAACCCGGTCACGCGTGCGCTCGATCTCGACCTTGGAGATGCCGGCCCGCTCCATGCCCTTGGAGAGCATCTTGCGGATCTCGACGTCCTCGCCCACGTACTCGGCGTACTGCTTGTCGGCATACCACCGCGACCTCCAGTCGGTGGTGATGCCGAGGCGGAAACCGTGCGGGTTGACCTTCTGACCCATTACCGGGCCCTCCCCTTCGCGCTGGCGGTGCGAGCTCGCCCACCGGTGCCGCGGCTGGCGCGCGCCGGCCGCGACTCGACCTCGACGGTGATGTGGCTCGTGCGCTTACGGATGCGGTAGGCCCGTCCCTGGGCACGGGGCCGGATGCGCTTGAGCGTCGGACCCTCGTCAGCGGTGGCCAGCGCCACCACGAGGGTGTCGCGGTCGAGCTGCAGGTTGTTCTCCGCGTTGGCCGCAGCGCTCGAGATGACCTTGAACAGGGGCTCGGCGGCCGCCTGCGGCGAGAACCGCAGGATGTCGAGAGCCTCCTGCAGGGGCCGACCCTTGATCAGGGCGACGACGCGCCGCACCTTGGTGGGTGACATGTGGACGAACCGTGCCACCGCGCGCGCCCGGACCGGCTCGAGCGCGGCGGCAGGGCTCGCGGTGCTTGTCGTTGTGTCAGACATGACTCGTTCCCTTCCTTTGGTCGCTACTCGAACCGGCTCAGCGCCTGCGCGCCTTGCGGTCGTCCTTGATATGGCCCCGGAACGTGCGGGTGAGCGCGAACTCCCCCAGCTTGTGACCGACCATCGAGTCCGAGATGAAGACCGGCACGTGCTTGCGGCCGTCGTGCACCGCGATCGTGTGACCGATCATGTCGGGAATGATCGTGGACCGACGGGACCAGGTGCGGATGACGGTCTTCTTGTCGGCCTCGTTGAGGGCGTCCACCTTCTTGAGCAGGTGGTCGTCCACGAACGGGCCCTTCTTCAGGCTGCGTGGCATCTTTTACCTCCCTGCTCAGCGCTTCTTGCCGGTACGCCGGCGGCGGACGATCAACTTGTCGGACGGCTTGGTGCGGCGGGTGCGGCCCTCGGGCTTGCCCGCGGGGTTGACCGGGTGGCGACCACCGGAGGTCTTGCCCTCACCACCACCGTGCGGGTGGTCGACGGGGTTCATGGCCACACCGCGCACGCTCGGACGCTTGCCCTTCCAGCGCATGCGGCCGGCCTTGCCCCAGTTGATGTTGGACTGCTCGGCGTTGCCCACCTCGCCGACCGTGGCGCGGCAGCGCAGGTCGACGTTGCGGATCTCGCCGGACGGCATGCGCA